>NZ_DKJF01000128.1:0-21828 GCF_002454615.1 Pseudomonas sp. UBA6699 | reverse complement strand
GCGCCGCGCGGGTGGCGCTCGGTCTGTGGAACCCCACAGCCCTCAGCGCGCTCCAAGCAACACCCTGTAACGGCCTGGAACACGTTCCGGGCCGTTTTCATTTAAAATTCCGCATCTTGGCAACGTCAGCCAAAGGTAAACCTCTGGTAAAGGCGCTTTGCTAAAACGATGCCAGTGCTTATCGTTCACCCTCCCCAAGCCGTCATTCCGAACAAGGTTCGTTCAACCCATGCAAGCGTCCAATTCCCGTTCCCCTCGTCGCTGGCTGCTCGGCCTGCTGATCCTGCTGCTGGTGGCTGCGCTGGCCTGGTGGCTGTGGCCTGCAGCAACGCCTGGGCATAAGGACGCCAGCGGCGGGCGTGGTGGCAAAGGCATGGGCATGGGCGGCCGCCCGGGCTTCGGTGGTTCAACCGACCCGGTGCCTGTGCGCGTCGAACCCGTGACCGTGGGTGACTTCCCGCTGTATTACAAGGCGCTGGGTACAGTGACTGCGACCAACACGGTCAACGTACGCAGCCGCGTGGCAGGCGAGCTGGTCAAAATCCACTTCAAGGAAGGCCAGCAGGTCAAGGCCGGCGACCTGCTCGCCGAAATCGACCCGCGCACCTACCGGATCGCGCTGCAGCAGGCCGAAGGCACGCTGGCACAGAACCAGGCGCAGTTAAAGAACGCCCAGGTCGACCTGGCCCGCTACAAAGGCTTGTACGCCGAAGACAGTATCGCCAAGCAGACCCTCGACACGGCCGAGGCCCAGGTGGCGCAGTTTCAGGGCCTGGTCAAGACCAACCAGGCGCAAGTCAACGATGCCCGGCTGAACCTGGAGTTCACCCAGATCCGCGCCCCGATCAACGGCCGGGTGGGCCTGCGCCAACTCGATCTGGGGAACCTGGTAGCGGCCAACGACACCAATGCCCTGGTGGTCATCACCCAGACCGAGCCCATCAGCGTTGCCTTCACCTTGCCGGAAACCGAACTGGACACCGTGCTGCAGCGTTACCGCAGCGGCGCCAGCCTGCCGGTCGAGGCCTGGGACCGCAGTGACAGCAAGCTGCAGTCCAAGGGGGTACTGGCCAGTATCGACAACCAGATCGACACCACCACCGGCACCCTGAAATTCAAGGGCCGCTTCGAGAACAAGGACCTGGCCCTGTTCCCCAACCAGTTCGTCAACGTGCGTCTCCTGGCCGACACCCTCAAGCAGGTGGTCATGGCCCCGGCGGCAGCCATTCAGTTCGGTAACGACGGCACGTTCGCCTACGTCGTCAACGACCAGAGCACGGTCAATGTACGCAAGCTCAAGGTCGGTGCCAGTGATGGCGAGCACAGCGTCATCCTCGATGGCCTGAAGGCCGGCGACCGCCTGGTACTGGAAGGTACCGACCGCCTGCGCGAGGGCACCAAGGTCGAGGTGGTCGAAAACAGCTCGCAGGTGCCGACGACCCCAGGCCAGAAACTGCAGGGCCAGGATGCCAAAGGGTCGGCAGATGCCGGTGAGGGCCAGCCAGGGCAAGCGCAGCCTGGTGCCGCAGCAGGCAAGGCGGGCGCATGAACCTCTCGCGCCTGTTCATCCTGCGGCCGGTCGCCACCACGCTGAGCATGCTGGCCATCGTGCTGGCCGGCCTGATCGCCTACAAGCTGCTGCCGGTTTCTGCCTTGCCGCAGGTGGACTACCCGACCATCCGCGTCATGACCCTGTACCCCGGCGCCAGCCCGGAGGTCATGACCAGCGCGGTGACCGCGCCGCTGGAGCGCCAGTTCGGCCAGATGCCCGGGCTTGAGCAAATGGCCTCGACCAGCTCCGGCGGCGCATCGGTGCTCACCCTGCGTTTCAACCTGGACATGAACATGGACGTTGCCGAGCAGCAGGTACAGGCCGCGATCAACGCCGCCAGCAACCTGCTGCCCAGCGACCTGCCGGCGCCGCCGGTGTACAACAAGGTCAACCCGGCCGACACGCCGGTGCTGACCTTGGCCATTTCCAGCAAGACCATGCCGCTGCCCAAGCTCAACGACCTGGTCGATACCCGGGTGGCGCAGAAGCTTGCGCAGATCAGCGGCGTGGGCATGGTGAGCATCGCCGGGGGCCAGCGCCAGGCGGTGCGGATCAAGGTCAATGTCGATGCCTTGGCGGCTAATGGCCTGAACCTTGAAGATGTCCGCACGCTGATCGGCGCGTCCAACGTCAACCAGCCCAAGGGCAACTTCGACGGGCCCACCCGCGTGTCGATGCTCGACGCCAACGACCAGCTGCGCTCCCCCGAGGAATACGCCAACCTGATCCTGGCCTATAACAACGGTGCGCCGCTGCGCCTGAAGGACGTGGCCGAAATCGTCGACGGTGCCGAGAACGAGCGCCTGGCAGCCTGGGCCAACGAAAACCATGCGGTACTGCTCAACATCCAGCGCCAGCCGGGTGCCAACGTGATCGAAGTGGTAGACCGCATCAAGGCGCTGCTGCCGTCGATCACCGACAACCTGCCTGCGGGCCTGGATGTGTCGGTGCTCACCGATCGTACCCAGACCATCCGTGCCGCGGTCAAGGATGTCCAGCACGAACTGCTGATCGCCATCGTGCTGGTGGTCATGGTCACGTTCGTCTTCCTGCGCCGGGCCAGCGCCACCCTCATTCCGTCCATCGCGGTACCGCTGTCGCTGATCGGCACCTTCGGCGTGATGTACCTGGCCGGCTTCTCGGTCAACAACCTCACGCTGATGGCGCTGACCATCGCCACTGGCTTCGTGGTCGACGACGCCATCGTCATGCTGGAGAACATTTCCCGCCATATCGAAGAGGGCGAAACGCCCATGCAGGCCGCGCTCAAGGGCGCCCGGCAAATTGGCTTCACCCTGATATCGCTGACCTTCTCGCTGATTGCGGTACTGATCCCGCTGCTGTTCATGGCCGACGTGGTCGGCCGCCTGTTCCGCGAGTTCGCCATCACCCTGGCGGTGGCCATCCTGATTTCCCTGGTGGTGTCGCTGACCCTGACGCCAATGATGTGCGCGCGTCTGCTCAAACGCGAACCCAAGGAAGAAGAGCAGGGCCGGTTCTACCGTGCCAGTGGCGCGTGGATCGACTGGCTGATCAAGCACTACGGCAGCGCCCTGCAATGGGTGCTCAGGCACCAGCCGCTGACCTTGCTGGTGGCGGTGGCAAGCCTGGGGTTGACGGTGTTCCTCTACATGGTGGTGCCCAAGGGCTTCTTCCCGGTGCAGGACACCGGGGTCATCCAGGGCATCTCCGAAGCGCCGCAGTCCACTTCGTTCGCCGCCATGAGCGAGCGCCAGCAGGCCTTGAGCAAGGTGATCCTGCAGGACCCGGCCGTACAAAGCCTGTCGTCCTATATTGGTGTCGATGGTGACAACGCCACGCTCAACAGCGGTCGCTTGCTGATCAACCTCAAGCCCCACGGCGAACGCGACGTCACGGCCAGCGAAGTGATCAGCCGGCTGCAGCCGCAAGTCGACCGCCTGGTGGGCATTCGCCTGTTCATGCAACCGGTGCAGGACCTGAGCATCGAAGACCGCGTCAGCCGCACCCAGTACCAGTTCAGCCTGTCGTCGCCTGATGCCGACCTGTTGGCGCAATGGAGCGGCACACTGGTGCAGGCGCTGCAGCAGCGCCCTGAGCTGGCCGATGTGGCCAGTGACCTGCAGGACAAAGGCCTGCAGGTGTACCTGGTCATCGACCGCGACATGGCCAGCCGTTTGGGCATCACCGTGTCGCAGGTCACCAACGCCTTGTACGACGCGTTTGGCCAGCGGCAGATCTCGACCATCTACACCCAGGCCAGCCAGTACCGCGTGGTGCTGCAGGCCAAAGATGCCGCGGTGATCGGCCCGCAGGCGCTGGAGTCGGTCCACGTCAAGGCTGCCGATGGCGGCCAGGTACGCCTGTCGGCATTGGCGCGCATCGAGCAGCGCCAGGCCCAGTTGGCGATCTCGCACATTGGCCAGTTCCCGGCCGTGACCCTGTCTTTCAACCTGGCCCATGGCGCGTCGCTGGGTGAAGCGGTGCAGGTGATCGAGCAGGTCCAGAAGGACATCGGCATGCCGCTGGGGGTGCAAACCCGCTTCCAGGGGGCGGCGGAGGCCTTCCAGGCCTCGCTGTCGAGCACCTTGCTGCTGATTCTGGCAGCGGTGGTCACCATGTACATCGTGCTGGGCGTGCTGTACGAGAGCTACATCCACCCGGTGACCATCCTCTCGACGCTGCCGTCGGCGGCCGTCGGCGCCTTGCTGGCCTTGCTCATCAGCGGCAACGACCTGGGCATGATCGCGATCATCGGCATCATCCTGCTGATCGGCATCGTCAAGAAGAACGCGATCATGATGATCGATTTCGCCCTCGAAGCCGAACGCCATCAAGGCATGAGCCCCCGAGACGCCATCTACCAGGCGGCGCTGTTGCGCTTCCGGCCGATCCTGATGACCACCCTGGCGGCGCTGTTCGGGGCCGTGCCACTGATGCTGGCCACAGGCTCCGGCGCCGAGCTGCGACAGCCGCTGGGCCTGGTGATGGTCGGTGGCTTGCTGGTCAGCCAGGTGCTGACGTTGTTCACCACCCCGGTCATCTACCTGTACTTCGACCGCCTGGCGCGCCGCTGGCGCCCGGCCGATAGCGCGAAGCAGGCCGAAGCATGAATCTGTCGGGGCCGTTCATTCGTCGCCCGGTGGCGACGATGCTGCTGAGCCTGGCGATCATGCTGCTGGGTGGGGTCAGCTTCAAGCTGCTGCCGGTTGCGCCACTGCCGGAAATGGACTTCCCGGTGATCGTGGTGTCGGCCAACCTGGCCGGTGCCAGCCCCGAGGTCATGGCCTCTACCGTGGCCACGCCACTGGAGCGCAAGCTGGGCAGCATCGCTGGCGTGACCACCCTGACCAGCAGCTCCAACCAGGGCTCGACGCGGGTGATCATCGGTTTCGAGATAGGCCGTGATATCGACGGTGCGGCGCGTGAAGTGCAGGCGGCCATCAATGCCACCCGCAACCTGCTGCCCAGCGGCATGCGCAGCATGCCTACCTACAAGAAGATCAACCCGTCGCAGGCGCCGGTCATGGTGCTTTCGCTGACCTCGGACGTGTTGCAGAAGGGCCAGTTGTACGACCTGGCCGACACCATTCTGTCGCAGAGCCTGGCCCAGGTGTCCGGGGTAGGGGAGGTGCAGATCGGCGGCAGCTCGTTGCCGGCGGTGCGCATTGCCGTCGAACCGCAATTGCTCAACCAGTACGGTCTGTCACTGGACGAAGTGCGCACCGCGGTGGCCAACGCCAACCAGCGCCGGCCCATGGGCTTTGTCGAAGACGCCGAGCGCAACTGGCAGGTGCGCGCCAACGACCAGTTGGAGAAGGCCAGGGACTACGAGCCCATCGTCATTCGCCAGCAGAACGGGACCATCCTGCGTCTGTCCGACGTGGCTGCGATTACCGACGGGGTCGAGAACCGCTATAACAGTGGCTTCTTCAACGACCAGTCGGCGGTGCTGCTGGTGGTCAACCGCCAGGCTGGCGCCAACATCATCGAGACAGTCGGGCAGATCAAGGCGCAGCTGCCGGCCCTGCAGTCGCTGCTGCCCGCCAGCGTGCAACTGAACGTGGCCATGGACCGGTCGCCGGTCATCAATGCCAGCCTCAAGGAGGCCGAGCACACCCTGCTGATCGCGGTGGTGCTGGTGATCCTGGTGGTCTACCTGTTCCTCGGCAGCCTGCGCGCCTCGCTGATCCCCAGCCTGGCGGTGCCGGTATCGCTGGTGGGGACTTTCGCTGTCATGTACCTGTGTGGTTTTTCGCTCAACAACCTGTCATTGATGGCGCTGATCCTTGCCACCGGCCTGGTGGTGGACGATGCCATCGTGGTGCTGGAGAACATTTCCCGGCACATCGAAGACGGCCAGCCACCCATGAAGGCGGCCTTCCTGGGTGCCAAGGAAGTCGGCTTCACCTTGCTGTCGATGAACGTCTCGCTGGTGGCGGTGTTCGTTTCCATCCTGTTCATGGGCGGCATCGTGCGCAACCTGTTCCAGGAATTTTCCATCACTTTGGCGGCGGCCATCATCGTGTCGCTGGTGGTGTCGTTGACCCTTACGCCGATGCTCTGCGCGCGCTGGCTCAGGCCGCACAACGCCGAGCAGACCCGCCTGCAACGCTGGAGCGACAAGCTCCACCTGCGCATGGTCGACGCCTATGACCGCAGCCTGGGTTGGGCCCTGCGCCATAAGCGCCTGACCCTGTTCAGCCTGCTGGCAACCATTGGCCTGAATATCGCGTTGTACGTGGTGGTGCCCAAGACGCTGATGCCCCAGCAGGACACCGGCCAACTGATGGGCTTTATCCGCGGTGACGATGGCCTGTCGTTCAGCGTGATGCAGCCGAAGATGGAAACCTACCGTCGCGCCTTGCTCGCCGACCCTGCGGTGCAGAGCGTTGCCGGCTTCATCGGCGGCAACAGCGGCACCAACAATGCCATGATACTGGTGCGCCTGAAGCCGATCAGCGAGCGCAAGCTGGACGCGCAAAAAGTGATCGAGCGCCTGCGCAAAGAGATGCCCAAGGTGCCGGGTGGGCGGCTGTTCCTGATGGCCGACCAGGACTTGCAATTGGGGGGTGGCGGGCGTGACCAGACCTCGTCGCAGTACCTGTACACCCTGCAAAGCGGCGACCTGGCGGCGTTGCGCGAGTGGTTCCCGAAGGTGGTCGCTGCGCTGCGCGCGCTGCCGCAGCTGACTGCCATCGACGCCCGCGATGGGGGTGGCACCCAGCAGGTGACGCTGGTGGTGGACCGCGACCAGGCCAAGCGGCTGGGAATCGACATGGACATGGTCACCACGGTGCTGAACAACGCCTACAGCCAGCGCCAGATTTCCACCATCTACGACAGCCTCAACCAGTACCAGGTGGTGTTGGAAATCAACCCGAAATACGCCTGGGACCCCAGCACCCTCGAACAAGTGCAGGTGATCACCGCGGACGGTGCCCGGGTGCCGTTGTCGACCATCGCGCACTACGAAAATACCCTGGCCAACGACAGGGTCAGCCACGAAGGCCAGTTCGCTGCCGAAGACATCGCCTTCGACATTGCCGAAGGCTATAGCCCCGACCAGGCCCTGGCCGCGGTAGAGCGGGCAGTTGCGACCCTGGGCCTGCCGGAGGGGGTGATCGCCAAGCTCGGCGGCAGCGCCGATGCCTTTGCCAAGACCCAGCAGGGCCAGCCGTTCATGATCCTGGGTGCATTGCTGCTGGTGTACCTGGTGCTGGGTATTCTTTATGAAAGCTACATTCACCCGCTGACCATTCTCTCCACGTTGCCGTCGGCCGGCGTCGGTGCCTTGCTGGCGCTGTACCTGACCGGTGGCGAGTTCAGCCTGATTTCGCTGCTGGGGTTGTTCCTGCTGATTGGTGTGGTGAAGAAGAACGCCATCCTGATGATCGACCTGGCCCTGCAGCTTGAGCGTCATCAGGGCTTGTCTCCGGAAGAGTCGATTCGCCGCGCGTGCCTGCTGCGCCTGCGGCCCATCCTGATGACCACCTTGGCGGCCATCCTCGGTGCCTTGCCGCTGCTGCTAAGCCAGGCCGAAGGCGCCGAAATGCGCCAGCCGCTGGGCCTGACCATCATCGGTGGCCTGGTGTTCAGCCAGATCCTGACCCTTTACACGACGCCGGTGGTCTATCTGTACCTCGACCGCCTGCGCCACCGCTTCAACCGTTGGCGCGGTGTGCGCACCGACGCCGCCATGGAAACCCCGCTATGACATTTGCCCACTCCCCACTGCACCGTGGCCTGCAGGCGTTGACCCGCGGGCGTGGCTCGCGCCTGCTCAGCGCCGGGTTGTGCGTGGCCATGCTCAATGCCTGTACCCTGAGCCCGGACTACCAGCGCCCGGCGCTGGACAGCACGGCGGCGCAGTTCAAACACGCCGAGGGCTGGACCCAGGCCACACCGTCCGATGCCATCGCCCGTGGCGCCTGGTGGGAAATCTATGGCGACGCCGGGCTCAATGCGCTGGTCGAGGAACTGAACCGCAGCAACCAGACCGTGGCGCAGTCCGAAGCCCAGTACCGCCAGGCCCAGGCGCTGGTGCGCAGCAGCCGTGCGTCGCTGTTCCCCAGCCTTGACCTGAGCGCCAGCAAGAACCGCTCGGCGCAGGGTACTGGCAGCTCCAGCTCCAGCCTGTCCAACAACAGCAGCGGCATACGCGACACCTACAATGCGCAGTTGGGCGTGAGCTGGGAAATCGACCTGTGGGGCAAGTTGCGGGAAACCCTGAGTGCCAACCAGGCCAGTGCCCAAGCCAGCCTCGCCGACCTCGCCTCGATCCGCTTGAGCCAGCAGTCGGAACTGGTGCAGAACTACCTGCAACTGCGGGTGATCGACGAGCAGAAGCGCTTGCTCGAGGCGACCGTGGCCGCTTACCAGCGTTCGTTGCGGATGAATGAAAACCAGTACCGCGCCGGTGTTGCCGGCCCCGATGCGGTTGCCCAGGCGCGCACCCAGCTGAAAAGCACCCAGGCTGACCTGATCGACCTGATCTGGCAGCGTGCGCAGTTCGAGAACGCCATTGCGGTGTTGCTGGGCAAACCCCCGGCCGACTTCAACCTGGCCGACAGCAAGGCTATCCCCGCGCTGCCGCGCATTCCGGTGTCACTGCCTTCGCAATTGCTCGAGCGTCGGCCAGACATTGCTGCGGCCGAGCGCAATGTAATGGCTGCCAACGCCAATATCGGCGTGGCGCGGGCGGCGTACTTCCCGGACCTTAGCCTGAGCATGAATGGGGGGTATTCCAGCAGCAGTTTCAACAACTGGATCGAATTGCCCAACCGCTACTGGTCGGTGGGGCCGCAACTGGCGCTGACCCTGTTCGACGCCGGCAAGCGCAGTGCCGAGGTTGACCGCACCGTGGCAGTGTATGACCAGACCGTGGCGCAGTACCGGCAGACCGTGCTGGACAGCTTCAAGGAAGTGGAAAACCTGCTGGTGCAGTTGAAGGTGTACGGTGATGAAGCCGTGGTGCGCCAGGAGGCGCTGGATGCCGCCCGTGAGTCGCTGCGCCTGACCGAAAACCAGTACCGCGCAGGCTTGATCGGTTACCTGGACGTCGTCAATGTGCAGGCCACGGCGCTGAGTAACGAGCGCAGTGTGCTGAACCTGTTGCAAGGGCGCCTGGTGGCCAGTGTGCAACTGGTGGCCGCGCTAGGCGGTGGTTGGGATGCCGGGCAGGCGTTTGCCGAGCAGGATTGACGGCACCGCCCAGTGCGGGCCATTGACCTGCCAGACCAGCCCGCATTGCTCAATCACTTGGTGAGTGGCGCCTGGCACTGAGCGCCACCGGCGCGGCCCCCGGTCAGCTATTCCAGTCCGGGGCAAAGGGCGGGCTGACCACACGCTGGTCTTTCGGTAGTTCGGCAATCGCAGCGCGGTCCTCGTCATCCAGTTGCACGTTCAGCGCCGCCAGGTTGGCCAACTGGTTTTCGCGGCTGCTGGCCTTGGGGATCGCCGCCACACCGTCCTGGTCCAGTAACCATTTGAGCGCCACCTGGCTGGGCAGTACGCCGTGCTTGCCGGCAATCGCCTGGATCACCGGGTGCGCCGCCGCCTGGCCGCGGGCCAGCGGGGTATAGGCGGTGAGCAGCAGATCATGGCTACGGGCGTAATCGAGCAGCGGCTGCTGGCCGAGCAGCACGTGGTACTCCACCTGGATCGCCGACAACGGCGCCCCGTGCTGTTCCACGACCTCGCGTAGCAAGCCCAAGGGGAAGTTGGCCACACCAATGTGGCGTGCCTTGCCTTCTTCACGCAGGGCCACCAAGGTCTCGATACTGCGGGCCAGGTCTGCATGCTGGCCGGGCCAGTGAATATGGAACAGGTCCACCTGCTCGGTACCCAGTGCCCGCAGGCTGGCTTCCAGCGACGTGCGCATGGCCTTGGGTTGCAGCCGGTCCCACCAGACTTTGGTGGTCAGGTGGACCTGCTCGCGCGGAACGTCGCTGTCGCGCAGGGCCTGGCCGACGGCGCCTTCGTTCTCGTAGGCGGTGGCCGTGTCGATGTGCCGGTAGCCTAACTCCAATGCCTGGCGCACGGCCTGGGTGCACGCGCTGCCGGTCATTGGCCAGGTGCCCAGGCCCAGGGCAGGCAGTTTCAGGCCGTTACGGGTTGTAAGCCTTTGCATGTCAATTCCTTGTACAGTGTGCCGGGTGAGGCTCCATGGTCGATGATCACTGCGGCACGGGCCATGCGCGCGGCGCGCAAAGTGGTCGATCAGCGAACGGAAAATGCGTTCGGCCCCGGCCTGGGGCAAATGAACTTCCTTATGTTGCGGCATCTCTTCTAGAATCCCTGCTGTTGCATCCGCCAGGCTCCGCCTGCGCGGTCATCCCCCTGGCGCGGCCTATGGCGGCGTCGTCATCGAGAGAGCCATGAGTTCCAGTACACCGTTGTCCGGCGTCAACAAACCCTTGCGTGGCATCGCCCTGGTGGTGGTTGCGACGTTCCTGTTCGCCAGCCACGATGCCTTGTCCAAATTCCTCGGCGGCCTGTACCCGATCGTGATGGTGGTATGGGCGCGCTATGTGGTGCATACCCTGCTGATGGCCGGCATTTTCCTGCCCAAGGCCGGCCTGAACGTGCTGCGTACCCGCCGCCCGCTGTTGCAGACCCTGCGTGCCTTGAGCCTGCTGAGCACCAGCCTGCTGTTCACCACGGGCTTGCAGTACCTGCCACTGGCCGAGGCAACGGCGGTCAACTTCCTGGCCCCGGTGCTGGTCACCGCACTGTCGGCGCCATTGCTCAAAGAGCGGGTTACCGTGGCGCAGTGGGTGGCGGTGGTGCTGGGTTTCATCGGCGTGCTGGTGGTGGTGCACCCGGGTGGGGCCATGTTCACCCCGGCGATTCTGTTCCCGTTCGGCTCGGCGTTGGGCTTCTGCTTCTATCAGTTGCTGACGCGTATTCTGGCCGCGCATGACAGCCCCACCACCAGCAACTTCTATGCGGGGCTGTGCAATACGCTGGCGATGAGTGCGCTGGTGCCGTTCTTCTGGGAAGTGCCGCGCTGGGACCATGCCTTGCTGATGTTGGCGCTGGGCGGTTTCGGCATGACCGCGCACCTGTTGCTGACCCAGGCATTCCGCCATGCGGCACCCGCGTTGCTGGCACCGTTCAGCTATTGCCAGATCGTGTTCGCCGGCTTGCTTGGCTTGGTGGTGTACAGCCAGGTACCGGATACCTTGAGCCTGGTGGGTATCGCGGTGATCTGCCTCAGCGGCCTGGGGGCGGCGTGGATGCAGCGGGGCAAGTAAGCCTGGCCATCGTCAAGGCTGGCTGGCCATGAACTGCATGATGCGCTCGCGCAGCCAGCGCTCGGCCGGGTCGTTGTCCTGGGCGCCACTCCAGACCATCGACAGCTCGGCCTCGGTGATCTCGAACGGTGCAGGGTCGGCGCGCAGACAACTGTCCTCGACCAGTGCACAGGCAGCGTAGTCAGGTACCGTGGCGATCAGTTCGGTGTTGCGCAGCAGGGCGCGCAGGCTGCCGAACTGCGGCACGGCCAGCACCACTTTGCGGGATCGACCGATCCGCGCCAGGTCGAGGTCGATGTTGCCGCTCATGTCACCGGAAAACGACACCATCACATGCGGCCGGGCACAGTATTCGTCGAGTGTCAGCGGCCCCGGCCGATCGTCGGCGCGCAGCACCCGCACGCCGATATCGCGCAGCTTGCGGCGCTTGGCGGTTGCCGGCAGGTCGGTGGTGTAGCTCACTCCCACCGAGATCTCCCCGCTGGCCAGCAAGCCCGGCATCAACAGAAAGTTGGCCCGCCGGACCACCACGCTGATGTCCGGCGCTTCTTCACGCAGGGCTTGCAGCAAGGCCGGAAACAGACCGAACTCGGCATCGTCCGACAGCCCCAGGCGGAAGACGTTGCAACTGCTGGCCGGGTCGAACTCGCGGGCGCGGCTGATGGCCGCGGAAATCACATCCATGGCCGGGCCCAGCTCCGCGAAGATCTGCATCGCCCGTGGCGTGGGCTCCATGGCGCGCCCGCTGCGGATCAGCAGGGGGTCGTCGAACAGTTCGCGCAGGCGGGCGAGGGCGGCGCTGACGGTGGACTGGGTGATGAACAGCTTTTCACCAACGCGGGTGAGGTTGCGTTCGATCATCAAGGCTTCGAACAGCACCAGCAGGTTCATGTCGACGCGGCGCAGGTCGTTGCGGTTCATGAGGCTTGGGTTCCGGAGCTAAAGGGTTTGCGCTGTATTGAAGCATGGGCCGCCGCGTCGTGCCTTGTATGGATGTGCCGGCGGCCTGGTGGCTGAAGCTGCGGCGCTGAAAGAGCCAACCTATCGCGGCCAAACAGCCGCTCTATTAGACCTGCGCCCAGGCTCAGCTAGTCTTTCCCCTGGCCCCGCGAATTCCGCGCACCGGTGGGGGCAGCACCCCCGTGCAAGACCGCACCCACCTGTTGTGACAGCTTCGCAAGCCCCCGTTTACACCTGATCAGGCATGGCACGCGCGCCTGCTCGGCTGAGCGAACATCTGGCACAGACCGGAAATCTGGATAATCGACCTAAAGGTACCCGCAGATGTCGAACGAATCGAAATGCCCGTTCCATCAAACCGCAGGTGGCGGCACCACCAACCGTGACTGGTGGCCTGACCAGCTCAACCTCAGAATCCTGCACCAGCACTCGTCGAAGTCTGACCCGATGGAGCCGGACTTCGACTACGCCAAGGCCTTCAAAAGCCTGGACTTCCAGGCCCTGAAGCAAGACCTGACGGCGTTGATGACCGATTCGCAGGACTGGTGGCCGGCCGATTTTGGCCACTACGGCCCGCTGTTCATCCGCATGGCCTGGCACAGCGCCGGCACCTACCGCATTGCCGATGGCCGCGGTGGCGCAGGCTCTGGCCAGCAACGCTTCGCACCGCTCAACAGCTGGCCAGACAACGTCAGCCTGGACAAGGCACGGCGCCTGCTGTGGCCGATCAAGCAAAAGTATGGCAACAAGATTTCCTGGGCCGACCTGATCGTGCTCACGGGCAACGTGGCGCTGGAGTCGATGGGCTTCAAGACCTTCGGCTTCTCTGGCGGCCGCGCCGATGTGTGGGAGCCGGACGAAGATGTCTACTGGGGCTCGGAAAAGGTCTGGCTGGGTGGCGATACCCGCTATGGCAAGGAGCAGGTCAAGGCCCAGCCGCCAGGGCAAGGGGATCTGGTGGCAGAGCCCGCCAAGCACCCGCAGGAACAAAGCCGAGACCTCGGTGGCGAGCGTAACCTCGAAAACCCGCTGGCCGCTGTGCAGATGGGCCTGATCTACGTGAACCCGGAAGGGCCGGAGGGCAACCCCGACCCGGTCGCCTCGGGCAGGGACATCCGTGAAACCTTTGGCCGCATGGCCATGAACGATGAAGAAACGGTGGCGCTGATCGCCGGCGGCCATGCCTTCGGCAAGACCCACGGTGCCGGCCCGGCCGACAATGTCGGCCCCGAGCCGGAAGCCGCTGGGCTGGAACTGCAGGGCCTGGGCTGGGCCAACAGGTTGGGTACCGGCAAGGGCGGCGACACCATCACCAGCGGCCTTGAAGTGACCTGGACTTCGACGCCGACGAAGTGGAGCAACGAGTACCTGAACAACCTGTTCGACTTCGAGTGGGAGCTGACCAAAAGCCCCGCAGGTGCCCACCAGTGGACACCGAAGGAGGGCAAAGGCGCGGGTACCGTACCGGATGCCCACGACCCGGCCAAACGCCACGCGCCGTCGATGCTCACGTCTGACCTGGCGCTGCGTTTCGACCCGGTCTATGGGCCTATCGCCAAGCGCTTCAAGGACAACCCTGAGCAACTGGCAGATGCTTTCGCCCGCGCCTGGTACAAGCTGATCCACCGCGACATGGGCCCGCTGGCGCGCTACCTGGGCCCGGAAATGCCCAATGAAGAGCTGCTGTGGCAAGACCCGATCCCGCCAGTCGACCACCCGCTGGTGGGCGAGCAGGACATTGCCGCGCTCAAGGCCAAGGTGCTGGCCACGGGCCTGAGCGTGGGCGAGCTGGTGGCCACGGCCTGGGCTGCAGCATCGACCTTCCGGGGCTCTGACAAGCGCGGCGGTGCCAACGGTGGTCGCTTGCGCCTGGCACCGCAAAAAGACTGGGTGGCCAACCAGGGCACCGGCAAGGTCGTTGCCGCGCTTGAGCACATCCAGGCCGAGTTCGCTGCCAGCGGCAAGCACATTTCCCTGGCCGACTTGATCGTGCTGGCCGGTGCCGCTGCCGTGGAGAAGGCCGCCAAGGACGCCGGTCATGACCTGAGCGTGGCGTTTCGCCCGGGCCGTGCCGATGCTACGCAGGCACAGACCGACGTGGAATCGTTCGCCGTGCTGGAGCCGCTGGCGGATGGTTTCCGAAATTTCAGCAAGGGCCGCTACAGCGTCAAAGCCGAGAAGTTGTTGCTGGACAAGGCGCAGCTGTTGACCTTGACCGCGCCGGAAATGACCGTGCTGATCGGCGGGCTGCGCGTGTTGGGTGCCAACCATGCGGGGAGCCAACAGGGCGTGTTCACCGACAAGGTCGGTACCCTGAGCAACGATTTCTTCCGCAACCTGCTGGACATGGGCGTGGAGTGGAAGCCGACTTCGGCAGACAACGAAGCGTTCGAAGGCCGCGACCGCAAGAGCGGGCAGGTGAAATGGAGCGCAAGCCGCGTCGACCTGGTGTTTGGGTCGCATGCGCAATTGCGGGCGTTGAGCGAGGTGTACGGCAGCAGTGATGGCGGCGCCAAGTTCGCGCGCGATTTCGTTGCCGCCTGGGAGAAGGTCATGGAACTGGACCGTTTTGACCTGAAGTGAGGAACCTGCGGGGGCTGCCGGGCAGCCCCCGTTGCCATTGGCGATCCCGCCAACTCCAGGTCGGATAGATACAAAAGTGCCCTTGTCGGTTCTGTTGCAATGCTTCTCAGGCGGCCGGCCTGAACAGCGTGCTCACAACGACAAGGAAACCCGACCATGCAAATGCCCAAGACCCTGAAAATCCGCAACGGCAACAAGGTGCAGCCGACCTTTTCTGCCCAGGAATATGCCGCCCGCCACGCCCGGCTGCGGGCGTACATGGCGGAACACGACATCGAAGCGGCCATTTTCACCTCGTACCACAACGTCAACTACTACAGCGACTTCCTCTATTGCTCGTTCGGCCGCCCCTATGCGCTGGTCGTTACCCAGGACAAGGTCGTCTCGGTCAGCGCCAATATCGATGGCGGGCAACCGTGGCGGCGTACGGTCGGTACCGACAACATCGTCTACACCGACTGGCAACGTGACAATTACTTCGTCGCGATCCAGCAGGCGTTGCCCCTGGCCTCGCGCATCGGGGTGGAGTACGACCACCTCAACCTGCAGAACCACGCCAAGTTCGCGGCCTGCTATCCGAAAGCGGAACTGGTGGATATCGGCGCGCCCTGCATGCGCATGCGCATGATCAAGTCGGCCGAGGAACAGGCGCTGATCCGCCACGGTGCGCAGGTAGCCGATATCGGCGGGGCTGCGGTGGTCGAGGCACTGCGCGACCAGGTGCCAGAGTACGAGGTGGCGCTGCACGCGACCCAGGCGATGGTGCGCGAGATTGCCCGACGCTTCCCGGATGCCGAACTGATGGACACCTGGACCTGGTTCCAGTCCGGGCTCAATACCGACGGTGCACACAACCCGGTCACCAGCCGCCGGGTCGGCAAGGGGGAGATCCTGAGCCTCAACTGCTTCCCGATGATCGCCGGTTACTACACCGCACTGGAGCGTACGCTGTTCCTCGACCACTGCCCGGAGGCGCACCTGCGGCTATGGCAGGCCAACGTCGAGGTGCACGAAGCCGGACTGAAACTGGTGCGCCCAGGCATGCGCTGCAGCGACATTGCCCGTGAACTGAATGACATTTTCCTGCGCCATGACCTGCTGCAATACCGCACCTTCGGCTATGGCCACTCATTCGGCACCTTGAGCCATTACTACGGCCGCGAGGCCGGGCTTGAACTGCGTGAAGACATCGACACAGTGCTGGAGCCGGGGATGGTGGTGTCGATCGAGCCGATGATCATGCTGCCCGAAGGCCGGCCTGGGGCCGGTGGCTATCGCGAGCATGACATCTTGATCGTCAACGACAGCGGTGCCGAAAACATCACCCGGTTCCCGTATGGGCCGGAGCACAACATCATTCGCAAATAAGACTGATGCCGGCTTTGGCGCCCGCACCCCAGCGCCCTGTGGGCGCCGGTGTGTCGGCGCCAAAGCCACTACACACAACAACAATATCCCGTATGACCACCAGACCCTGCCTCCAATTAGAACAACCATAGGGGTACCCGTCATGTCCAGCACCACCCTTGACCCATCCGCCGTCGCTGGCGTTTCGCACAGCGCCGAACGCCAAGCCCTGCGCAGGGCTGCCCGGGCCAGCTTCATGGGCAACTTCGTCGAATGGTTCGACTACGCAGCCTATGGCTACCTGGCCACCATCATCGCCGCCACCTTCTTCCCGCAGGCCGACAAGGCCACCAGCCTGTTGGCAACCTTTGCAGTGTTCGCCCTGTCGTTTCTGGTACGCCCATTGGGCGGCATCGTCTGGGGCCATTTCGGCGACCGGTATGGCCGGCGCACGGCGCTGTCGTGGTCGATCCTGATCATGTCGCTGTCCACCTTCTGCATCGGCTTGCTACCCGGTTACGCCCAGATCGGTCTATGGGCGCCGGCGCTGCTGTTGTTGATTCGCCTGGTGCAGGGGTTTTCCGCTTCGGGTGAGTATGCTGGTGCAGCAGCGTTCCTGGCCGAGTACGCGCCGCCGGGCCGGCGTGGCTTGTATACCAGCATTGTGCCGGCCAGTACCGCGGCGGGCCTGTTGTTCGGGGCAGCGTTCGTCGCGCTGTTGCATGAAGGGCTCAGCAGTGAAGCCTTGCACACCTGGGGCTGGCGCCTGCCGTTCCTGCTGGCGGCGCCATTTGGCCTGGTGGGGCGCTATATCCGCATCAGCTTGCAGGACACGCCCAAGTTCCTGGAAATGGAGCAGCGCCTGGAAAACAAGGCCGGCATGGCTCCGGCGCCCTTGCGCGAACTGCTCGGCCAGCATCGCCGCAGCCTGGCTATCGGCATGGGGGTTACCTGCCTGAACGCGGTTGCGTTCTATTTGCTGCTCAGCTACATGCCGACCTATCTGTCCACTGAAATGGGCATGAGCGAGCGGGATTCATTCATTGCGTCGACGGTGTCGCTGGCCACCTATATCGGCCTGGTTTTCCTGATGGGGCGGCTGTCTGACCTGTTTGGACGCAAAACCATGCTGGTGGTGGCATCGCTGTTGTTCCTGGGCCTGACGGTGCCGCTGTTCAGCCTGCTGGACGGGCAACCGCTGCTGGTGATCCTGGCGATACAAATCATGTTCGGTGCGATGCTGGCGATGAACGACGGGACTTTGCCGTGCTTGCTGGCAGAGCTGTTTCCCACGCGGGTGCGCTTCAGCGGTTTTGCTTTGAGCTTCAATGCGGCCAATGCGCTGTTTGGCGGCACTGCACCGTTCATTGCCACTTGGCTGATCCAGGTGACCGGCAGCAAACTGGCGCCGGCGGGTTACTTGCTGGCAGCGGCACTGGTGGCGCTGGTGGCCATGCTGATGTGCCGGGAAACAGCCCACGCTGCGCTGGAAGATTGAATCACCTGGCCCCCACATCGCGCAAAGGGTGCGAACCTGACCTAGCCCATGACCCCGGTCAGTGCAACGAGGCCTGCCGCCGCTCGCCCAGTGGTGACAAGCCGAAGAACCGGCTGTAGCTCTTGGAGAAATGCGCTGGCGAACTGAACCCGCACGCCAGCGCCACTTCGCGCACCTGCACATCGCTGCGCAGCAGCAGCTCCCGTGCGTGTGACAGGCGCAGTTCCAGGTAGTACTGGCTGGGGGTGCGTTGCAGGTATTTGTGGAACAGCCTTTCGAGCTGGCGCACGGTCACCTCGTTGAGGCTGGCCAGCTCTTCGAGGGTCAGTGGTTCCTCGAGGTTGGCCTCCATGATCGCCACCACCTGGCTGAGTTTGGGCTGGGCACTGCCGAGCAGGGTGCGCAACGGCACCCGTTGGCGGTCGCGCTCGCCACGCACGCGATCACACAGCAGCAGTTCGGCGGCCTTGGCGGCGATAGCCTGGCCACCGGGCTCGCGGGCTACCAGTTGCAGCATCATGTCCATCGCCGCCACCCCGCCCGAGCAGGTATAACGGTCGCGGTCCAGCTCGAACAGCTGGCTGGAGATGACAATGCCGGGAAAATGCGCTTGCAGGGTTGGCAGGTCTTCCCAGTGGATGGTACAGCGGTAGCCGGTGAGCAGCTCGGCCTTGGCCAGCAGGTAACTGCCGGTGCAGATACCGCCCAGGGGCAGGTGTTGCCGTGCCAGGTGGCGCAGCCATTCGATCAGCGGGCGGTTGCCGCGGCCTCGGTCGATCGGGTTGGCGCCTACCACCAGCAGCGTGTCCAGGGCAGGGGCGTTGGCGATGCTGTAGTCGGGCAGTACGCGCATGCCGTTGCTGGCCACCACCGGTGCCTCATCCGCCGCAATCAACACACTGCGAAACAAGGTTTGATGTGCGGCCAGGTTGGCCATGCGCAGGGTTTCGACGGCCGATGCCAGGCCGATCGTGGTGAAATTGGGCAAAATCAGAAAGCCGAAGGTCTTGACCGAACAACGCTTTACACTTGAAAGCGGCGGGTTTGCAGAAACGGGGTGGACCATTGCGCTGTACCTGTGCAAGCTGAGCCGTGGTTTATCAGGGGCAGTGAAAAACAGGGCCTCGCGTGGTGCTTGTTGTTATAGGTCGTTGCCGGGTCGATCTTACACCCAGGGCGCAGCGGCCAGGAATGGCTCTGCCCGTTGGCAGGGCCGACAGTGATCGCATAGAGAAGGTGATTGTCAGTGAACCCCGAAACCTTGCTGGCAAGCCTGCCAGGCTACGCTATCGCACCTGAGTCGATTCAGGTGCTGCCCGATGCCAAGGCCTACCGTGCCTGCCTGCTCGAGCGTATCGGCATGGCCACCCGGCGCATTGTCATCGTGGCCCTGTACCTGCAGGAAGACGAGGCAGGCCAGGAAGTACTGGACGCCTTGTACCAGGCCAAGGCCGCCCGCCCAGGCCTGCAAATCACCGTTGTGGTCGACTGGTTCCGCGCCCGCCGCGGGCTGCTGGGGGCCGGGCGTCAACCGGGCAATGCGGCCTGGTACCAGGCCCAGCGCCAGTTGCACGGGCTGGAGATCGCCATCCATGGGGTGCCGGTGCAGACCCGCGAGCTGTTTGGGGTGTTGCACCTCAAGGGCAGCATCATCGACGACTGTGTGATCTATACCGGTGCCAGCCTGAACAACGTGTACCTGCACCGTTTCGATCGCTACCGCCTGGACCGCTATCACCTGTTCCAGTCACCAGCACTGGCGGATGCCATGGCCGACTTGGTGCAGCGCCTGCTGCATCCGGCCGCCACGCCGCGTCTCGATCTGCCGGCGCCACCTTCTACCCGCAGCCTGCGCGGTGACATCCGGCGCTTGCGCGCGCGGTTGCGGCGCATGGCCTATCAGGCCCCGGCCCCTGAGCCAGGGCAGGGCCTGCGGGTCATACCGCTGCTGGGCGTGGGGCGAGGCAACCGGTTGAACCGGGCTGTGTGCGCATTACTGGCGGCGGCGCAGGCGCAGATCATCATCAGTACGCCGTATTTCAACCCGCCACGTGTCGTGATGCGCGAGCTTGACCAGGCGTTGGCGCGTGGGGTGCGGGTTGAGTTGATTGTCGGCGACCGCACAGCGAACGACTTCTATATCCCCCCAGGCGAACCGTTCAGCGCCAGTGGCGCGTTGCCTTACCTGTACGAGGACACCTTGCGCGCCTTCGTTCGGCGCCGCCAGGCGGCGATAGCCAGCGGGCAGCTACAAGTGCGCATCTGGAACGACCCGGGGCATACGTTTCATGCCAAGGGGGTGTGGGTCGATCAGCGTTATTCGCTGCTGACCGGCAACAACCTGAACCCGCGGGGGTTCAACCTGGACCTGGAGAACGGCTTGCTGATCGACGACCCGCATGGGCAATGGTTGGCGCCGCGTGAAGCGGAGCTCGACGGGTTGCGCCATTTCGCGCCGCCGATCGATTCGCTGGAGGCCCTGGGGGTGAAGGCCGAACACCCCAAGGAAGTGCGCCGGTTCCTGCGGCGGTTGCGCTACAGCCGCCTGGAACCGTTGATCAAGCGGGTGTTGTGACGAACTGGCGCAAGGAAATGGCTGCCTGGGCCTGACCGAGGGCCTCATGAAGGGAAGCTGACTGATCGTCAGGTCAGCTATTCAGCCGGCGATGATATCAATATGATATCGGTGCTGCCGCAGGCGTTCCTGTGGTTGAGCTATGATTTACGGGCTCCCGACCAGGGCCCCTCTGAAAAGTCATCACGAGCGCATACAATCGCGCCCTTTTCCTTATTAACCAGATAGGCCAAAGCGTATATGGCGCTAGATCCACCGACGATGCTGACCATTTCGGTTGCCCTGGCAGCAGCGGCTGCCCTGTATTTGGCAATTGAGTGGCGCAGTGTTCGCGAGTCCTCGCTACTGTTCTGGAGCGCAGGCTTCGCCACCATCACGGTCGGTTGCGTGCTGGCCTTGTTGCGCGGGATCGGTTTGCTGTTCATCGGCATCTGGTTCGCCAATGGCTTGCTGGTGGTGGCCCATGGGTTCTTCTTGTGGGGTGTGCTGCGCTTTACCCAGGAGCGTTTGTCACGGGCCTGGCTGGTCATCGTGCTGGTCTGGTTCGCCCTGCTGCTGTTGCCCGTGGGGCCGCAGTGGTCGAAGGTGATGTTGATGGTCAACTCGTTGCTGGTAGCGGCGCTGACCCTCAAGGCGAGCTTCCTGTTGCGGCCGCATGGCAAGTCGTTGAGCGTTGGCGCGGTGCAGCTGCGCTACGTGCTGTTGCTTCATGGTGTGTTCTACGTGGTCAAGGCAATCATTGCGATTGCACCGGGTACCTTGATCGACCTGGCCACGTTTGGCGGGCTGATCATTCAGGTTTCGCTGGTGGAGGGGGCGATGGCGATCATGCTGATTGCCTTGTCGATGACTGGCACCGTGCGTTACCGACGCGAGGAGCGGATTGCCCGGTTGGCGGCACGCGACCCGCTGACCGCGCTGTACAACCGGCGGGCCCTGGAAGTGCGGGCAGCCCCTTTTTTCAAGGACGTCAGCCCAACCCAGCCTGGTGCATTGCTGCTGATCGACATCGACAATTTCAAGCTGGTCAATGACTTGCATGGGCATATTGCCGGGGATCGGTTGCTGGTCGCCCTGAGCGAGATGATCCGTACGGTGCTGCCGGAGCGCTCGCTGGCGGCGCGTTTGGGCGGGGACGAGTTTGTCATATTGCTCAGTGGCACCAGCAATGAGCGGGTGTTGGACCTGGGTGGGATCTTGCGGGAACAGTTCCAGCTGTATGCGGGCAAGACGGCGCCGACGCCGGAGGCGGTGACGCTCAGTATTGGCGCCAACCTGTTCGACCAGCCCCCGGCGAGTCTGGCGGCACTGATCGAGCAGGGTGATGTGGCGTTGTATCAGTCCAAGCGGGGTGGGCGGGACAGTATTCGTTTTGTCGAGCGGTCGATGGCGGGGGTTGGCCAGTGAGGCTTCAGCCTTGGTCAGCCCTGATGCGCTCCCTGTGGGAGATTCTATGGTTCCTGGCAAGGGTAGCCGTTGCATCTTCAGTGCCTGTGAGATTGAGCGCCGCCCGCGCGGCGCATCGCGAGCTGCGCTCGCTCCTACGTTTGTTTCGGGCCAGTAACCCCTGTGCCAG
>NZ_DKJF01000027.1:0-33199 GCF_002454615.1 Pseudomonas sp. UBA6699 | reverse complement strand
CAAGCCAGCTCCCACAGGGATCGCCTTAGGGCTGACAGGTGTTTGCCACAAGGTATGGCAGCGCCTGTTAGAGCGAGCGCCGCGCGGGCGGCGCTCGATCTCACAGGCGCTGAAGATGCTCCGGCTACCCTTGCCAGGAACCATAGAATCTCCCACAGGTACTGCACAACCTTCAGGGCTGGCGCTTTCCCTGTGGGAGCCGGCTTGCCGGCGATAGGGCCGGTACAGGTTTACAAAGACTTCTCGAAAATCTTCGAATTACGCTGGTAGTTGTACAGCGATGCCCGCGCTGCCGGCAGCCGCTCCACGCCACTCGGCGCAAAGCCACGTTCGCGGAACCAGTGCGCCGTGCGCGTGGTAAGCACGAACAGGGTACTCAAGCCCATTTGCCGCGCACGGCTCTCGATACGCTCCAGCAATTCGTCGCCCCGCCCACCATGGCGGTACTCCGGGTTGACCGCGAGGCACGCCAGCTCGCCGGCCTCGGAATCGGCAATCGGGTACAGCGCCGCACAGGCGATGATCATGCCTTCGCGCTCGACCACACTGAATTGCTCGATCTCACGCTCCAGCACCTCGCGCGAGCGACGCACCAGGATGCCCTGCTCTTCCAGCGGGCTGATCAGGTCGAGCAAGCCACCGACGTCTTCGATGGTCGCCTCGCGCACCACCTCGAACTGCTCCTGCGATACCAGCGTGCCGCCCCCGCCGCGGGTGAACAGCTCGGTCAGCAGGGCGCCGTCTTCGGCATAACTGACGATGTGGCTACGCGCGACGCCGCCCTTGCAGGCTTCAGCCGCAGCATCCAGCAACTCGCCCTGGTAATCGCTGCCCAGGCGCTGCAGGTGCGGGGCCACCTGTTGTGGGCGCAGCTCGCGTACCAGCTTGCCGTCTGCGTCCAGCAAACCTGGCTCGGCGCCGAACAGCAGCAGCTTGTCGGCACCCAGGTCGATGGCCGCGCGGGTAGCGACGTCCTCGCAGGCCAGGTTGAAGATCTCCCCGGTGGGTGAGTAACCCAAGGGCGACAACAGCACGATGGAGCGCTCGTCGAGCAGGCGGCTGATGCCCTTGCGGTCGACCCGGCGCACTTCGCCGGTATGGTGGTAGTCCACCCCTTCGAGCACACCGATCGGCCGTGCGGTGACCAGGTTGCCGGACGCCACGCGCAGGCGAGAGCCCTGCATCGGCGAGGCCGCGATGTCCATCGACAGGCGCGCCTCGATGGCCAGGCGCAGGGCGCCGACGGCGTCGATCACGCAGTCCAGGGTGGCGGCATCGGTGATGCGCAGGCCGCGGTGGTAATGCGGCGTCAGGCCGCGCTCAGCCAGACGGCTTTCGATCTGCGGGCGCGAGCCGTGCACCAGTACCAGGCGCACGCCAAGGCTGTGCAGCAGGACCAGGTCGTGGACGATATTGCCGAAGTTGGGGTGCTCTACCCCATCGCCAGGCAGCATGACCACGAAGGTGCAGTCGCGATGGGCATTGATGTACGGGGAGGCATGACGCAGCCAGTTGACGTAATCGGGCATGACAGGGCCTGTGGATAAGTGGACGGAGAACGGCGATACACGGGGCGTTCAGGATCATCGTCGGAACAGGCTTGCGGTCACGCGCGGTCTCCTCTAGGCAGGAACGAATCAGTACGATTGACGTTTAGTGCAGGCAATAGTGCCGGATCAGGTCACGCAATAGACGCACGGTAGGCTCGATTCGTGACATTTCAAGGTATTCGCCAGGCTGGTGGGCGCAGGCGATGTCGCCGGGGCCCAACACGATGGTCTGGCAACCCAGCTGCTGAAGATAAGGTGCTTCGGTGCCGAACGCCACCGCTTCGGCGCGATGGCCGGTCAGGCGTTCGGCTACCTGCACCAGCTCGGCATCGGCCGCCTGCTCGAACGGCGGCACCTCCGGGAACAGCGGTGCGTAGTCGATACGGACCTCGTGGCGCTCGGCCAGCGGCTGCAGTTTCTCGCGGATGGCCGACCGCAACTGCTCGGCATCCATGCCCGGCAAAGGCCTAAGGTCGAACTCCAGTGCGCACTGGCCGCAGATACGGTTTGGGTTGTCGCCGCCGTGGATGCAGCCAAAGTTCATGGTCGGGGTGGGCACGCTGAACTGTGGGTTGCGGTAGGTTTGCTGCCATTGCTGGCGCAGGCCCATCAGCTCGCCCATGACCGCGTGCATGGCTTCCATGGCGCTGTGGCCCAGGCTTGGGTCCGAGGAATGGCCGCTGCGCCCCAGGATATCGATGCGCTCCATTAGGATGCCCTTGTGCATGCGGATCGGCCGCAGCCCGGTCGGTTCGCCGATCACCGCCGCTCGCCCCAACGGCTGGCCGGCCTCGGCCAGGGCGCGGGCACCAGACATGGAGCTTTCTTCGTCACAGGTGGCGAGGATCAGCAGGGGCTGCTTGAAATCGTGCTCCAGCAGCGGAATGACGGCTTCGATGATCAGGGCGAAGAACCCTTTCATGTCGCAGCTACCCAGGCCAACCCAGCGCCCGTCGGTTTCTGTCAGCTTCAGCGGGTCACTGCGCCACAGTTGTTCGTCGTAGGGCACGGTGTCGCTGTGCCCCGCCAGCACAAGGCCGCCCGGGCCGGTGCCGCGGCTGGCCAGCAGGTTGAACTTGCCGGGGCTGACCTGCTGAATGTCACACTGGAACCCCAGGTCGCCCAGCCAACCGGCCAGCAGCTCGATGACCTGGCGGTTGGACTGGTCCAGCGCTGGCTGGGTGCAACTGACCGAAGGCGCGGCGATCAAGGCGGCAAACTGGTCTTTCAGCGTCGGCAACGGCATGCGCGTACTCCTGGGAAGCGTTGCCCATCATAACAATGCCTATCGTTCCCAGGGCAAGCGTGTGGGCTTCTTCGCGGGCTTGCCCGCTCCCACAGGGATTTCAATGCCTTCAAGGGCTGCGCTTTGCCTGTGGGAGCGGGCGAGCCCGCGAAGAAACCACCGCGACCCGACAGAGCGCGGCCGACTGCTGTAAACTCCTTGCCAACCACGCCCCCTCCTTCGAGTCTGTGATGCACAAAGAAACCGAACTCAAGCTACGCGCCAGCCGCGAGACCCTTGCCGCCCTGCGCGAGCACCCTCTGCTGAAAAAGCGCAACAAGTCCGGCTGGCAGACCCGCGAACTGACCAACCAGTACTTCGACACCCCCGAGCGTGAGCTGTCCGCCGCGCGCGTGGCCCTGCGCCTGCGTCGCGATGGCGATGTGGTCATCCAGACCCTCAAGTGCCGCGGCCAGAGCGTAGCGGGCCTGTCGGAGCGCAATGAGTACGAGTGGAACCTGGACAAGCCCAAGCTGGACCTGAAAAAGCTCGATGCCACCTGCTGGCCCGAACAACTGGCCGGCCTGGACAAAAAGACCATCAAGCCACTGTTCACCACGGACTTCACCCGCGAGTTCGCCGAAATCGCCTGGGGCCGTGGCAAAAGCAAGGTGGTGATCGAGGCCGCGCTGGACCAAGGCTTCGTGGTCGCCGGCAAGCGCAAGGAAGCCATCTGCGAGCTGGAGCTTGAGCTGCGCGAAGGTGAGCCGCAGGCACTGCTGGAACTGGCCGCCGAGCTGGCCGCCAGCCTGCCGTTGATGCCGTGCGACATCAGCAAGGCCGAGCGCGGCTACCGCCTGCTGGAGCCAGACAGCTATGAGCTGGGCCTGCCAGATGCCGAGCTGGACGCAGAAATGGCCGTGGACGACGCCTACGCCGCCCTGGCCTGGCAACTGCTGGGCAGCAGCCAGCGCCTGGCCGAGCAGTACCGCCACAATGGCCACTGGCGCCTGTTGCAGGACTGGGTCGAGTGCCTGAGCGAACTGCGCGCGTTGACCGCCAGCCTGGGCCAGGCCGCACCGCGTGCCGCTACCCGTGAACTGCGCAGCAGCCTCGACGCCCTGCTGGAAGACTGGCGCCCGCTGGTGCAGGCCGGTAACGACGACGAAGACATCCGCCGCGCCGCGCCCGAGCAGTTTGCCGAAGAGCTGGAAGACGTGCGCTGGGGCCAGTTCTCGCTGGAAACCTCACGCTGGCTGCTGGCCCGCACCTGGACAGTGGAACGCAAGGGCCGTGGCGAACGCCAGGGCAAGGCGCAGCTGGCCAGCTGGATGGGCCATTTGCTGGGTGAAGAAGGCCGTGCACTGAAGCTGCCGCTGTACACCCAGCGCCCCGAAGACCTGGCTGAGCAGCTGCCGCGGATCGAACAACTGCTGGCCTGGCTGCACCACGCCCGCCAGGTGCTGGAAGCACCGCAGATGGACCGCCTGTATGGCGACCTGAAGAAGCTGCACGAGCTGGCCGAACTGCCGATCAGCGATGAAGTGCTGGAAGCACGCATCGACCAGGCTCGGGCAGTCGACCAGAGCCGTGGCTGGAAGCACCTGCTCAAGGCCTGATGCGGCCCTGTAGGAGCGGCCTTGCGTCGCGAAAGGGGTGCGAAGCGCCCCCGGGATCTGCGCTTCAAGCACATACTGCCGGGGCCGCTTTGCGGCCCTTTCGCGACGCAAGGCCGCTCCTACACGAAACCACGTCAGCGAGTCTTGAGCGGCAGGCTGGTCGTGGACTTGATCTCTGAAAGCGCCACAATCGAGTTCACTTCCTGAATCCCCGGCACGTTCGACAGCTTTTCGAAGAAGAACCGCTCATAGGCCTCGATATCCGAGGTAACGATGCGCAGCAAAAAATCCACCGCGCCCATCAGCACATAGCATTCCAGCACCTCCGGGAAGCCGCGAATGGCCTCGGTGAATTCGGTGAAGTTGGAGCGCCCGTGGGCATTGAGCTTCACCTCGGCGAATATCTGGGTGTTCAGGCCGATCTTCTTGCGGTCGAGCAAGGTCACCTGCCCACGAATCACCCCCTCGTCCTTCAAACGCTGGATACGCCGCCAGCACGGTGACTGTGACAGCCCCACACGCTCGGCAATCTGCGCGCTGGAAAGCGAAGCGTCCTCTTGCAGCAGTTCAAGAATGCGCCGATCGTAGGCGTCCAGCTCGCTATGCATTGCTGTTTCTCCATAGTGGGTGCTGACGAATTGCTCAATTCGACAGCCAAGCAAAATGGTCAAATCATAGCGAATAAAGGCTGCCTAATGCCTGTCAGTTAAGCGTTACTGGGGCTGCTTTGCAGCCCTTCGCGGGCACGCCCGCTCCCACACATTAGGCGCTGAACTCAAGAAATGCGCGATCCCCTGTGGGGCGTGCCCGCGAAGGGTCGCAAAGCGGCCCCAAATTACTTAACTGACTGGCATTGGCCTATAGCCTCGCGGAATGCCTCTACACCGTACGTGTAAAACCCCGAAACCCTTCCCCCGTGATGCCCGCGCCCCGCCCGGCTAGCCTGATCGGCACATTCCCGATCAGGCACGGACGCCCAGCATGCATAGCCCCCACACAATGACCCTCGACCTTGAACGCGTGCTCGCCGCCCTGGTCGCCGACCAGCACCTGCACGCCAACGACGCCGAGCACGTGCTCGACAACGCCGCCGCCCACCCCGCTTGCCATCCGCTCGAACAGATCGCCGCCTGCAGCCTGGAACACCGCCAACAGCCTGGCCAGCAGCTGGACCTTGAGCACCTTTGCCAATGGCTGGCCCGCAAGGTCGGCCAGCCTTACCTGCGCATCGACCCCATGCAGCTCGACCTGCCCCAGGTCAGCGGCCTGATCGCACCGGCCTTCGCCCAGCGCCACGGCATCCTCATCGTCGCAGCCGACGCCCTCGGCGTTACCGTCGCCAGTGCCGAGCCCTACCAGAACGACTGGCAGGCCGACCTGGCCCGCAGCCTGGGCCGGCCGATTCGCCGGGTGCTGGCCAGCCCGTTGCAGATCCGCCAGGCAGGGCAGTCGTTCGAGCACCTCGCCCAGTCGGTAAAAGGCGCGCAATACCAGCAGGCCGCCGGCCTGGGCGAACTCGAGCAACTGCTGGAACTGGGCAAGCGCCAGGCCGAAGCCAGCGCCGACGACGCGCACATCGTGCACATCGTCGACTGGTTGCTGCAGTACGCTATCGAACAACGTGCCAGCGACATTCACCTGGAACCCCGCCGCGATCAGGGCCAGTTGCGCTACCGCATCGACGGCCTGCTGCATAACGTGTACGCCTTTCCTGCCGGCGTAACCTTGGCACTGGTCAGCCGCCTCAAGCACCTGGGGCGCATGGATGTGGCGCAAAAGCGCCGGCCGCAGGACGGCCGCCTGCACAGCCGCCTGCCCGGCGGCGGTGAGGTCGAGCTACGGCTGTCGACCCTGCCAACCGCCTACGGCGAAAAGCTGGTGCTGCGCCTGTTCGACCCGCAGCAACTGCACGAGGGCTTCGACCGCCTCGGCCTGCAAGGCCAGCAACTGGCCCAGTGGCAGCGCCTGCTGGGCAAGCGCCAGGGCATCATCCTGGTGACCGGCCCCACCGGCTCCGGCAAGACCAGCACGCTGTATACCAGCCTCAAGCTATTGGCCACGCCACAGGTCAACCTGTGCACCATCGAAGACCCCATCGAGCGCCTGGAGCCGGCGTTCAACCAGTTGCAGGTGCAGCCCGCCCTGGACCTTGGTTTTGCCGCCGGGGTACGCGCCCTGCTGCGTCAGGACCCGGACATCATCATGATCGGCGAAATACGCGACCGCGAAACGGCCCTGGTGGCGGTACAGGCCGCCCTTACCGGGCATTTGGTGCTGTCTACCCTGCACACCAACGATGCCTGCGCGGCCATCACCCGCCTGCAGGAACTGGGCGTGGCCGACTACCTGATCAAGGCGACGCTGGTCGGCGTCCTGGCCCAGCGCCTGGTGCGCACCCTGTGCCCGGACTGCCAGGCGAATACCTGCGCCCATTGCCGTACCTGCCGAGGCACCGGCTTTCATGGCCGCACCGGTTTGTTTGAACTGCTCGAGCCCAGCGACAAGCTGCGCGCGCTGATCGGCCGGGATGCCGACCTGACCATTCTGCGGCAACAGGCCCGGGCCGATGGCCTGGTGGACCTTCGCCGTTGTGGCGAGGCCAAGGTGACCACTGGGCAGACCTGCATGCATGAGGTGTTGCGCGTGTGCGGCTGACGAAAAGCCCCGGCATTCAGGAACTTGCCCCATTGGAAAAGATCCAACGGCGCATCTTCAACCCCCACCCTTCGAGGTGTTTCAACATGCGTCTCAAAACTGCCGTTGCCGCCGCTGCCCTGCTCTCGCTGCCTATGGGCTCGGCCATGGCTGATACCTTTTGGCGTAACGTGATTTCTTCCGGGGCAACGACTGGTTCGACCTACCTGACGTCGCGGGACCACAAGCTTGTCCTCGCCGCACAGGACGACGCCAGCAGCTTCGTTGCCAGCGAAGGTGCGATTCGTGGGCCGTTCCTGGAAGCCGCCATGCACCAGGCACGGGCCGAGAACCCGGGGCTGCAGGCCTCGGACATGGAGCTGGCCAATGCCATCCTGGCCAAGAATGCGGTAGCCGAGTAAAACCCCGGGGCGCGCGCTGCGCGCCCAATCGGTCACCCCTGCGCTATCAGCGATAAGCCTCCACCGGCACACAGGCACAGAACAGGTTGCGGTCCCCATACACGTTGTCGACCCGGTTAACCGCCGGCCAGTACTTGTGTTGGCGCACATGCGCAGCCGGTGCCACCGCCTGCTCCAGGCTATAGGGCCTGTCCCATATGCCCAGGACATCGGCCAAGGTATGCGGCGCATGCCTGAGCGGGCTGTTCTCTGCCGGCCACTTGCCATCCTGAACGTCCGCGATCTCCGCGCGAATTGCCAGCATCGCTTCGATAAAGCGGTCCAGCTCCGCCTTGGACTCACTTTCGGTCGGTTCCACCATCAGCGTACCCGGCACCGGGAACGACATGGTCGGTGCATGGAAGCCGTAGTCCATCAGGCGCTTCGCCACGTCCTCCTCGCTGATGCCCGTCAGCGCCTTCAACGGCCGCAGATCGAGTATGCACTCATGGGCCACGCGCTGGTTACGCCCGCGGTAGAGCACCGGGAAGGCCCCAGCCAGCTGGCTGGCCAGGTAGTTGGCAGAGAGGATCGCCACCTCGCTGGCGTCAGCCAGTTGCGGGCCCATCATGGCAATGTACATCCAGCTGATCGGCAGAATGCTGGCGCTGCCCCAGGGCGCAGCGCTGACCGCACTGTTGTTCGGATCCAGGCCGGGGACCGGTACCACCGGGTGGCTGGCGACGAAGGGTTGCAGATGAGCGCGAACACCGATCGGCCCCATGCCCGGACCACCGCCGCCGTGGGGGATGCAGAAGGTCTTGTGCAGGTTCATGTGCGACACATCGGCACCGATGTCGGCAGGGCGCGCCAACCCCACCTGGGCATTGAGGTTGGCGCCGTCCATGTACACCTGGCCGCCGTGCTGGTGCACCACGTCACAGATTTCGCGAATGCCCTCTTCGTACACACCGTGGGTTGAGGGGTAGGTGATCATCAGGCACGACAGGCGCTCACCGGCTGCACCGGCCTTGGCCTTGAGGTCTGCCAGGTCGACGTTGCCGCCCTGATCGCAATCGACTATCACCACCTCCATGCCAGCCATCTGTGCCGACGCTGGGTTGGTGCCGTGGGCCGACGACGGGATCAGGCACAAGGTACGCTGCGGTTGCTGGCAGCTGCGGTGGTAGCGGGTAATCGCCATCAGGCCAGCGTACTCACCCTGGGCCCCGGAGTTGGGCTGCATGCAGATGGCATCGAAGCCGGTAATGGTGCACAGCCAGCTTTCCAGCTCGTCGATCATCGCCTTGTACCCGACGGCCTGCCCCGCCGGGGCGAACGGGTGCAGCTGAGCGAAAGCAGGCCAGGTGATCGGGATCATCTCGCTGGTAGCATTGAGCTTCATGGTGCAGGAGCCCAGCGGAATCATCGACTGGTTCAGCGCCAGGTCCTTGTTCTCCAGCTGCTTGAGGTAGCGCAGCATCTCGGTTTCGCTGTGGTGCAGGTTGAACACCGGGTGGGCAAGGAACGGCGAATGCCGCACCAGGCTGGGCGGAATGCCTTCGGCCAGGGCCGACTGGTCAAGCGCGGCGATGTCCAGCCCGTGGTCAACCCCCACGAAAATGTCCAACAGGCGCAGCACTGTCTGCTCGTTGCAGGTTTCATCCAGGCTCACGCCCAGGTGGCCGCGGCCCAGTATGCGCAGGTTGACCTGTGCGGCTTCAGCGCTCTCGATGATGGCTGCCTGTGCGCCACCCACGTCGAGGGTAAGGGTGTCGAAGAAGTGCTGGTTGAGGCGCTTGATGCCTTTGGCCGCAAGGCCGGCCGCCAGAATGACCGTCAGCCGGTGCACGCGCTGGGCAATGCGCTGAAGGCCTTGCGGGCCGTGGTAGACCGCGTAGAAGCCGGCGATGTTGGCCAGCAGCACCTGCGCCGTGCAGATGTTGGAGTTGGCTTTTTCACGGCGGATATGCTGCTCGCGGGTTTGCAGGGCCATGCGCAGCGCGGTGTTGCCACGGGCATCACGCGACACGCCGATGATGCGCCCGGGCATGGCCCGCTTGTAATCGTCGCGGCAGGCGAAATACGCCGCATGTGGCCCGCCGTAACCCATCGGTACACCAAAGCGCTGGCTGGAACCCAACACCACATCGGCGCCCAGCTCGCCGGGCGGCGTGAGCAGTACCAGGCTGAGCAGGTCGGCAGCCACGCAGGCCAGGGCGTGCTGGCCATGCAAGTGCTCGATCAGCGGGCGCAGGTCGCGCACCTCGCCGTGGGTATCGGGGTACTGCAGCAAGGCGCCGAATACCGCATGCGTGTTCAGGTTATCCACAGAGTCGATGATCAGTTCGAAGCCGAAGCCTTCGGCGCGGGTCTTGAGCACTGACAGGGTTTGCGGGTGGCAGTGCTCATCGGCGAAGAATGCATTGCTCTTGCTGCGCGCCACGCGCTTGGCCAGGGCCATGGCCTCGGCGGCGGCAGTCGCCTCGTCCAGCAGCGAGGCATTGGCCAGGGCCAGCCCGGTCAGGTCGATGACCATCTGCTGGTAGTTCAGCAGCGCCTCCAGCCGGCCCTGGGCTATTTCAGGCTGGTAAGGCGTGTAGGCGGTGTACCAGCCGGGGTTTTCCAGCACGTTGCGCAGGATGACCGTGGGGGTGATGGTGCCGTGGTAGCCCATGCCGATCAGGCTGGTCCATACCTGGTTTTGCGCAGCATAACCCGCGAGTTTGGCCAAGGCCGCCTGCTCGTCGAGTGCCGGTGGCAGGTCGAGGGGGCGCTTCAGGCGGATGCCTGGCGGAACGGTTTGCTCGATCAGCTCGGCGCGGCTCGCCACGCCCAGTGCATTGAGCATGGCCTGCTGCTCGGCGGCATCCGGGCCCAGGTGGCGACGCAGGAACGGGTTGAGCTCTTGCAGTTGATGCAGGGACGGCGACTGGGACATGACCACGCTCTCTTCCTGGAACAGCTCTCATGGAGACTACAAGTCTAGGAAGGGATTGCCGGTTGTGCGGGGAAAGTTGGTTGCAGGCCCGGCCTCTTCGCGGCTAAAGCCGCTCCTACAAGGGGTCGCGCAAGACGCAAGGGCCATGCAATACCTGTAGGAGCGGCTTTAGCCGCGAAGCAGGCGACGCGGTCTTACTCGCCGATCGCAGCCTTGTAACCAGCAGCATCCAGCAGCTTGTCCAGCTCGGCCTTGTCGCTTGGCTTGAGCTTGAAGATCCACGCCCCGTAAGGCTCTTCGTTGAGCAGCTCCGGGCTGTCAGCCAGCGCTTCGTTCACCGCGATCACTTCGCCACCCACTGGGGCATAGATGTCCGAAGCGGCCTTGACCGACTCGACCACACCGGCAGCGTCGCCCGCGGCGAACACCTTGCCGACTTCGGCAAGTTCGACGAACACCACGTCACCCAAGGCCTCCTGGGCGTGGTCGCTGATGCCCACGGTGACGCTGCCGTCAGCTTCCAGGCGGGCCCACTCGTGGCTTTCGGCGAAACGCAGTTCGGCGGGGATATTGCTCATGTCTTGAATTCCTCGATTGGCTCAGCGGTACGCCCGCCGGTAAATAATGGTTCAGATCAGGATCTTGCCGTGGCGCACGAAGGTCGGTTTGACCACCCGCACCGGGTACCACTTGCCGCGAATTTCCACCTCGGCCCGGTCACCAGTGGCCATGGGCACGCGCGCCAAGGCAATGGACTTGCTCAGCGTAGGCGAGAAACTACCACTGGTGATCTCCCCTTCGCCAATACCGGCGACACGCACGACCTGATGGGCGCGCAGCACGCCGCGCTCTTCCAGTACCAGGCCGACCAGTTTTTCCTGCACACCGTGCTCGATTTCCGCCAACAGGGCAGCGCGGCCAATGAAGTCACGCTCGGCAGGCTCCCAGGCAATGCTCCAGCCCAGGTTGGAGGTAAGCGGGGTGTGCTGCTCGTCAATGTCCTGGCCGTACAGGTTCATGCCGGCTTCCAGGCGCAGGGTGTCGCGGGCGCCAAGGCCGCTGGGGGCGATGCCAGCACCCACCAGGTCGTTGAAGAAGCCCACGGCCTGGTCGCCAGGGAAGATGATCTCGAGGCCGTCTTCACCGGTATAACCGGTGCGGGCAATGAACCAGTCGCCTTCGGCAAAGCCCTCGAATGGGCGCAGTTCGCGGATCAGCGCGGCACGCGCGGCGCTAAGCAGGGGCGCAACCTTTTCTCGGGCACGCGGGCCCTGGATGGCAAGGATGGCCAGGTCGGGGCGGACCTTGAAGTCCACGGCAAAACCGTCACGCTGCTGCTGCAGCCAGCCCAGCACCTTGGCGCGGGTGGCGGCGTTGGTGACCAGGCGATAGCCATGTTCCGTGCGGTATACGATCAGGTCGTCGATCACTCCGCCCTGCGCCTGCAGCAGCGGGCTGTATAGCGCTTTGCCAGTGTCGACGAGGCGGGCCACATCGTTGGCCAGCAGGCGCTGCAGCCAGGCGGTGGCATCGCTACCATCGACATCGATCACAGTCATGTGGGAGACATCGAACACCCCGCAATCGCTGCGCACCTGATGGTGCTCCTCGACCTGCGAGCCATAGTGCAGGGGCATGTCCCAGCCACCGAAATCGACCGTTTTGGCGCCTAGCGCCAAGTGCAGGTCGTACAAAAGCGTGCGCTGTCCCATGGGTTTCTCCTTCCGGGCGTGGCGAAGCGGCGGCGGTCGATGACGTTGCGCGTCAGCTCTTGTTGTTTGACACCCGCCGCGCGAATGCCGCGCATTGTAGCCGCAAGCCCGCGCGCTGGCACCCTCAGTGACCGTGGCAGGGTCGACGGGCCGAACGGCGGATCAGGCCGATGACCGGCAACAGGCCCACCAGCACCAGCGTCAGGGCGGGCAACGACGCTCTCGCCCATTCGCCTTCACTGGTCATCTCGAAAACCCGCACAGCAAGCGTGTCCCAGCCGAACGGCCGCATCAGCAAGGTGGCCGGCATTTCCTTGAGTACGTCGACAAACACCAACAAGGCGGCGCTGAGGGCGCCAGGCAGCAACAGCGGCAGGTAGACCTTGAGGAACAACCTGGCACCGCCGACACCCAGGCTGCGTGAAGCCTCGGGCAAAGAAGGCCGAATGCGCTCCAGGCTGCTTTCCAGTGGCCCGTAAGCCACGGCGATAAAGCGCACCAGGTAAGCCAGCAGCAAGGCCGACAGGCTGCCCAGCAGCAACGGTTTGCCGGCCCCGCCCAACCAGCCGGACAACGGGATGACCAGCTGGTTGTCCAGGTAACTGAAGGCCAGCATGATCGACACCGCCAACACCGAACCGGGCAAGGCATAGCCCAGGTTGGCCAGGCCGACCCCGGCGCGTATGCCGGCGCTCGGCGCCTGGCGCCGGGCGAAGGCCAGCAGCAATGCTGCGCTCACGGTGAGCAGCGCGGCCATGGCGCCCAGGTACAAGGTGTGCGACACCAGGCCGACATAGCGCTCGTCCAGGTCATGCCGCCCGCGCTGCCAGAACCACACCAGCAGTTGCAGCAGCGGGATGACGAAGGCGCAGGCGAACACCAGCAGGCACCAGCCGCTGGCCAGCAACGCCTTCAGCCCGCGCAAGCGGTACAGCGCCTGCCCGCGTGGCCGCTCGTTGCCACTGCGGCTGGCGCCGCGGGCACGGCGCTCGCCGTACAGCACCAGCATCACCGCCAGCAGCAAAAGGCTGGCCAGCTGGGCTGCGCTGGACAGGCTGAAAAACCCGTACCAGGTCTTGTAGATGGCTGTGGTGAAGGTGTCGAAATTGAACACCGCCACCGCGCCGAAATCGGCCAGGGTTTCCATCAGCGCCAGGGCGACACCGGCGCCGATCGCCGGCCGCGCCATGGGCAGCGCCACCCGCCAGAAGGCCTGCAAGGGTGATAACCCAAGCACCCGCGCGGCCTCCATCAAGCCTTTGCCCTGTGCCAGGAACGCCGTGCGCGCCAGCAGGTAGACATAGGGGTAGAACACCAGCACCAGCACGATGATGACCCCGCCGGTAGAGCGCACCCGGGGCAGGCGCATGGGGCCGAATACCTCGCGCAGTGCGGTCTGCACCGGGCCCGCGAAGTCCAGCAGGCCGACGAACACGAAAGCCAGCACATAGGCGGGTATGGCGAACGGCAACATCAGCGCCCAGTCCAGCCAGCGCCGGCCGGGGAACTCACAGAGGCTGGTGAGCCAGGCCAGGCTGACGCCCAGCACGGTGACGCCGATGCCCACCCCCAGAACCAGCGTCAGGGTGTTACCCAGCAGGCGGCTCATCTGGGTGTCGAGCAGGTGCGACCAGATCTGCACGTCTATGGATTGCCACGACAGCAGCAGCACGCTGAGGGGCAGGAGCACCAGGGCAGCGATCAGCGATACCGGCAAGTACCAGCGGCGTTGGGGGGTGTGGGACAAGGTGAATGTCTCTATGGCTGGTTTGCGACCGCTTTGCGGTCGTTCGCGGGCTCGCCCGCTCCCACAGGGACTGCCCAAATCTCAAGGGCAGTGCAGATCCTGTGGGAGCGGGCGAGCCCGCGAAGAGGCCCTTTCAGGCCCCGAGAGGATAAAGCCCGGCGCTTAATTCCAGCCAGCCCGATCCATCAGGCGGATGGCTTCAGCCTGGCGTTTGCCGGCAATTTCCACCGGAATGCTGTCTGCCTTGAAGCTGCCCCACGCTGCCACTTCTTCCGATGGCCTGACCTTCGGGTTGGCCGGGAATTCCTGGTTGATGTCGGCGAACAGCTTCTGCGCTTCTTCACCCGTCATCCACTCCACCAGCTTGGTCGCCGCCTCGGGGTGCGGTGCATGTTTGGTCAGGCCAATGCCCGACAGGTTCACGTGCACGCCACGGTCGCCCTGGTTGGGCCAGAAGAGCTTCACCGGCAACTGCGGGTTCTGCTTGTGCAGGCGGCCGTAGTAGTAGGTGTTGACGATGCCCACGTCGCACTGGCCGGCCTCGATGGCCTGGATCACCGCGTTGTCGTCGGAGAACACATCGGTGGACAGGTTGTTGACCCAGCCTTTGACGATTTGCTCGGTCTTCGCCTCGCCATGGGTTTCGATCAGGGTGGCGGTCAGCGACTGGTTGTAGACCTTTTTCGCCGTGCGCAGGCACAGGCGGCCTTCCCATTGCTTGTCGGCCAGGGCCTCGTAGGTGCTCAACTCTGCCGGTTTGACCCGCTCGCTGGAGTAGACGATGGTGCGCGCGCGCAAGCTGAGGCCGGTCCAGTCATGGGACGAGGCGCGGTACTGCGGCGGAATGTTCTGGTCGATGGTGGCGGACTTGATCGGCTGCAGGATGCCCATTTGCTCGGCCTGCCACAGGTTGCCGGCATCGACGGTCAGCAGCAGGTCGGCCACGCCATTGTCGCCCTCGGCCTTAATGCGCTGCATCAGCGGCGCTTCCTTGTCGGTGATGAACTTGATCTTGACGCCGGTTTTGGCGGTATAGGCATCGAACACCGGCTTGATCAGCTCATCGATGCGCGAGGAGTACACCACCACTTCTTCCGCTGCCTGGGCGGTGCCGCCGAACAAAGTCAGGGCCAGGGCGGCCAGTAGGGGCTTGCGTGGCAACATGGAAAGCGCTCCTCGGAAGGTATGAGAGGCGCAAATGGTAGTGAATCCCATTTTCTTGCTCATCCATTGAGCCGTTACCGGATGTTGCAGAGGGGCCGCAAAGCGGCCCCGGCCATCTCAAGCCCTGGCCAATTCCGGCAAATCCCCGGACAGCCCCAACGCCTGGCGCACGAACATCGCCTTGGCTTCGGGCATCTGCTGCACCAGCTTCAGCCCACTGTTGCGCAACCAGCGCAACGGCAGCGGGTTGGCCTGGAACAACCGCTCGAACCCTTCCATCGCCGCCATCAGCGCCAGGTTATGCGGCATGCGCCGGCGCTCGTAACGGCTCAGTACCTTCACATCCGCCAGCCGTTCGCCACGCTCGCAGGCCTTGCCCAGTACGTCGGCCAGCACCGCCGCATCCAGAAACCCCAGGTTGACGCCCTGCCCGGCCAAGGGGTGGATGGTGTGGGCCGCATCACCCACCAACGCCAGGCCGTGCTCCACGTAGCGCTTGGCGTGTCGCTGACGCAGCGGTACACACACACGTGGGTCGGCCTGCAACACGCTCCCCAGGCGCCCCTCGAAGGCCCGCTCCAGGGCCTGCACGAAGGCAGCGTCATCCAGCGCCATCAACCGCTCGGCCTGCTCCGGCGTGGTCGACCAGACGATCGAGCACCAGTCTTGCTGGCCATCCCGGGTCAACGGCAGGAAGGCCAGCGGCCCCTCATCGGTGAAGCGCTGCCAGGCTGTGGCCTGGTGCCCGGCGCTGCAACGCACGCTGGTCACGATGGCGTGGTGCAGGTAATCCCATTCGCGGGTGTCGCAACCGGCCAGCCGCCGCACGGCCGAATGGGCGCCATCGGCCGCGACCACCAGCGGCGCGCGCAGGCGCCGGCCATCGGCCAGGGTCAGCAGCCAGTCATCGCCAGAGCGGCGCAGTTGTTCCAGCCGCGCGTTGGCCAGCAGGCCGACATCGCTGTCGTGCAGGCGCTCCAGCAGGCTGTCCTGCACCACGCGGTTCTCGACGATATGGCCGAGCACCTGGGCGTGCACGCTGGCTGCCGAAAAGTGGATCTGCCCGGTGCCGCTGCCGTCCCACACATGCATGTCGGAATACGGCGTGGCACGCCGCTGGGCGATGCCTTCCCAGGCCCCGAGGCGTTCGAGAATGCGCTGGCTGGCGGCCGACAATGCGCTGACCCGCGGTTCGAACGGCGCCTGGGCATCGAACGGCTTGACCGTCAGCGGGCCGCCGTCGAGCAAGAGGATTTGCAAGCCACTGTGGCGTAACGCCAGGGCCAGGGCGCTGCCGACCATACCGGCACCGACAATCAACAGATCTGCGCGCATTTCCATGCCTACGCCAGCCTCGCTTGCGGCTTGAGCCGCACATATAGGGTTTTATCGACCCGCGCCACCAGTTCGCCGGCGCCATCGCGGATATCGACCTGCACACGCGGCAGGCACTTCTTGCCGGTAGCGGTCTGCTGGCGAATGTCGTCCAGCAGCGCGTCATCGACGTGGAATTCGGCAAACACCGGGCCTTTGCCCGGCGCGATGAAATCGATGCTGGCGGCCTTGTCCCAGACAATGTAGTCGCGCCCCAGCTGCTCGATCAGCAACAGCATGTAGAACGGGTCGACCATGGCATACAGGCTGCCGCCAAACTGGGTACCGACGTAATTGCGGTTCCAGCGCGTCAGCTTCATCGCCACCTTCACGCTGCGCAGGTCCGGGCTGATGTGCTGCACCCTGATACCTGCCCCCAGGTAAGGCGGGTAAAGGTTCAACAGCCAGCGCAGCATGCGCGCCCGGCGTGCGCGTTTACGGGGGTTGCTCATGCCTGGCCCTGCCGGTCGGGGCGGGTGCCCAGGCCCATGGCCTGGCGAGCGAACCAGCTTTTGGCCGGTGGCAGCAGGTCGAGCCCGAGCAGGCCCAGGTTGCGCCCGGCGGCCAGCAACGGCTGCTGGCTGCCGAACAGGCGGGTGACCTGGTCGGAGAAGCCGATGGTCATGGCCTGGTCCAGGCGCTGGCGCTGGTGATAGGCCTGCAGCGTGGCCAGGTCGCCCGGGCGCTGCGGGCCGGCAAGCAGCGCCTCGGCCAACGCCTGCACGTCACGCAACGACAAGTTGAACCCCTGCCCGGCAATCGGGTGCAAGCTGTGCGCAGCGTTGCCCAGCACCACCAACTGTGGCCGCACCTGCTCCTGGGCTTCGATCAACGACAGCGGGTACAGATGCCGTGCACCCACCTGGCGCAGCGCGCCCAGCCGGTAGCCGAACACCCCCTGCAACTCGCGCAGGAAACTGCGCTCGTCGATCGCGGCCAGGCGTTTTGCGTCCATGCCCTGGCGGGTCCATACCAGCGCGCAGCGGTTATCCGGCAATGGCAGCAGGGCCATGGGGCCGTCTTCGGTGAAGCGCTCGAAGGCCTGGCCGCCATGGGCCTCGCCAGGGCTGATGTTGGCGATCAGGGCGCTTTGCTGGTAGGGCGTATGGCGTACCTGGATGCCCAGTTGCTCGCGCAAACCAGAACGGCCGCCGTCGGCCAGCACTGCCAGGTCGCATTGCAGCTGGGTGTCGTCGTTCAAGCGCAGCTGGTAGCCACCGTCGACCGCCTGCAGCGCGGTCACTTCTGCCGGGCAGCGCCAGCTGACCACCTCGCGGTCCAGGCCTTGCCACAGGCACTGGCCCAGCCAGGCGTTCTCCACCACGTAACCCAGCGCCGGCACGCCTTCTTCCTGGGCATCCAGGCGGGTGGCGCCAAAGCGGCCACGGTCGGAGACGTGAATCTGCCGGATCGGCTCGGCGCGCTGGCCAATGGCCTGCCACAGGCCCAGTTGCTGGTAGATCTGCTGGGTGCCGAAGGACAAGGCCGAAGAGCGGGCATCGTAGCTGGGCTGGTAACTGTCGCCAGGGGCGAACGGCTCGATCAGCAGGATTTTCCAGCCTCTGGCCTTGGCCCCGGCCTGCAAGGCCAACGCCAGGCTGGCACCCACCAGGCCGCCACCAATGATTGCCAGGTTTACCCGGTTCATGCGGCGTCCTTGCGTGCAGCCTGCATCAGCGCCTCGATCTCGGCGACCGTGCGTGGCACGCCCGAAGTGAGGATTTCACAACCTTGCCTGGTCACCACCACGTCGTCCTCGATCCTTACGCCAATGCCGCGCCACTTCTTGGCCACGGCCTGATTGTCGGCACCAATGTAGATACCCGGTTCGACGGTCAGCGCCATACCCGGTTCCAGCACCCGCCATTCACCCCCCACCTTGTACTCGCCCACATCGTGCACATCCATGCCCAGCCAGTGGCCGGCGCGGTGCATGTAGAAGGCGCGGTAGGCTTCGCTGTCGATCAGCGCTTGCACATCGCCTTCCAGCAGGCCCAGTTCCACCAGCCCGGTGGTGATGACCCGCACGGTCGCCTCATGGGCATGGTTCCAGTGCTTGCCGGGGGCGATTTCGGCGAACGCGGCCGCCTGCGCCTTGAGCACCAGCTCGTAGATAGCCTTCTGCTCGGGTGAAAAGCGCCCGCTGACCGGGAAGGTGCGGGTGATGTCACTGGCGTAGCAGTCGATTTCGCAGCCGGCGTCGATCAGCACCAGGTCGCCCTCCCTGAGCGGTGCGTCATTCTGCTGGTAGTGCAGGATGCAGCCATTGCGCCCAGCGGCAACGATGGAACCGTAGGCCGGCATCTTCGCCCCGCCCTTGCGGAACTCGTAGTCCAGCTCGGCTTCCAGGCTGTATTCGTACAACCCGGCCCGGCAGGCCTGCATGGCCCGCACATGGGCACGCGCAGAAATGTCTGCAGCTGCGCGCATGACCTTCACTTCCGCTGCCGATTTATACAGGCGCATGTCATGCAGCAGATGATACAGCGCAACGAACTCGTTCGGTGGCTGGGCACCCAGCCGGGCCTTGGAGCGGATCACGTTGATCCAGTCCATCAACCGGCGGTCGAATTCAGGGTTGCTGCCCATGGCGCTGTACACCCGCTCGCGGCCTTCGATCAGGCCAGGCAGGATTTCGTCGATGTCTGCGATGGGGAATGCATCGTCGGCGCCATAATCACTCACCGCGCCTTCCTGGCCGGCGCGCAGGCCATCCCACAGCTCCCGCTCGGGGTTGCGCTCTCGGCAGAACAACACGTACTCACCGTGCTCACGCCCGGGGATCAGGGCAATGACCGCCTCTGGCTCGGGGAAGCCGCTGAGGTACTGGAAGTCGCTGTCCTGGCGGTACACGTGCTCGACGTCGCGGTTGCGGATGGCAACCGCGGCGGCGGGCAGGATGGCGATGCTGTTGGGGACCATCTGCGCCATCAGCGCCTTGCGCCGCCGGGCATACTCGGCCTTGGGAATGTGGCTCATGGGCAGACTACCCCTGGTTGATCAGTGCAGCGATGGCTTGGGCGCGGGTGCGGAAGGCTTGGCCAGCTCGGAGAACAGCAGCAGCGGCGCAACGCGCAGGTACTCCATGACTTCCATGTAGTCGCTCTCGCCGTCCTCGGATTCTTCGAGGGCTTCCTGCACCTGGGAAATGGCCACCAGGTCCTGCAGCACTTCCTTGGCCTCGTCGGACAAGTCCTTGCCGCCGGCGTTCAGGCCAAAGCCGGTGATGAAGCCCTGGCACCACTGCCCCAGCGCGGTGGCGCGGTCGGCCAGCGCGGCATCGTCGGAAGGCAGCAGCAGAACGATGGCCATGTCGTCGCTGGTGAGCTCGCCCTTGACCATTTCCTGCAGGCCAACCAGGGCGTTACGCACGGTGTCACCGGGCTCGGTTTCCAGCAGTTGGGCCGCGTCGGCCAGCCAGCCGTCGGCATCGAAGCCGGCACCGGCGCAGCTGCGGCCAATCAGCAGGCCGTGCAGTTCGGCCGGGGTGACAGGGTGGCCATTGCTGGACAGCAGCATGGCGAAAGCGATGTAGGGCGATTGGGTATTGGGCATGGGCAGCTAGGCGCCAGACGGCGCAAATGACTAGAATGAGGCCTTGTATCCTAGCACCGGCAGGCGCGCCAAGACCATCGGCACTGGCCGTCGCCACCCAGGGAGAGGCATCATCGCCAGGTGACCGAACGACGGAGCGAATCGAGTGCAACCCACGCAAGAGAACGACCTGCAGGCACTGATGAGCCGTTTCGAGCTGCTGATCGAACGTGTCGAGCAACTAAAACGGCAAAATGCACTCCTAGTAGCTCAGGAAAAGTCCTGGCGCGAAGAGCGCGCCCACCTCATCGAAAAAAACGAGATAGCCAAGCGCAAGGTCGAGTCGATGATTTTACGCCTCAAGGCTCTGGAGCAAGACTCATGAGTTCAAGCAATAGCGTCACCGTGCAGATCCTCGACAAGGACTACTCGATCATCTGCCCGCCGGAAGAGCGCAACAACCTGGTCAGCGCAGCCCGCTACCTGGACAGCAAGATGCGCGAGATCCGCAGCAGCGGCAAGGTGATCGGCGCCGACCGCATTGCCGTCATGGCCGCGTTGAACATCACCCACGAGATGCTGCACCGCCAGGAAGACCGCAGCGCGGCGCCCGTCAGCGGCACCAACCGCGAACAGGTGCGCGACCTGCTGGATCGGGTAGACAAGGCTTTGTCCGACGACACGGATACCAAAATCGGCTGAGATTGGTATACTGGCGCCACTCCCTGGGGGATGCGCCAGTCGGTTATGTCCCTGAGCCGATACGCACAACCACGGGGGTTGCACGCTGGGGCCGGTGTGCATGTCCGCCCGACGGAAAGCCTTAACGCCCCCTGCAATCTCCACCTTGAACTTTCGGGTTCAAGGGCTACACCGATAGCGGTCTTATCGGGGAGCCTGAATTCCTTGCCCGCCCCCTGTGGCGGGCAATTCGTTTGTGCCGCGTCTGGCGGCCAGCACCCCTGGGATCGCCTGTGCCATGACCGACACCGCGCCGCTTACCCGCCCTCAGCTTCGCCGTTTGCTGCGCAATGCCCGTCGCGCCCTCACCCCCGCCCAGCAACGCCAGGCGGCCCGTGGGCTGTACCGGCAACTGGCCCAGCACCCCCTATTCCGCCGCGCCAGGCACATTGCCCTGTACCTGCCCAACGACGGCGAAATAGACCCGCGCCTGTTATTGCGTGAAGCCCAGCGCCGCGGCAAGCGCACCTACCTGCCGGTACTGCATGCCTGGCCGCGCACGCGCATGGTGTTCCAGCGTTTCGAGCCAGGGGAAAAACTGCGACCCAACCGTTTCCGTATCCCCGAACCGGTTATCGAGCGCAAACGCCAACGGCCCATCTGGGCACTGGACCTGATTCTGTTACCGCTGGTGGGCTTTGATGAGGTGGGCGGCCGCCTGGGCATGGGTGGCGGCTTCTATGACCGCAGCCTGGCCTACCAGGGGCGCCGGCAAAGCTGGAAAAAACCGTTGCTGCTGGGCTTGGCGCATGAGTGCCAGAAGGTCGAGCGGCTGGCGCAGGCCAGTTGGGACGTACCGTTGCAGGGCACGGTCTCGGACCGTGGCTGGTACCTGGCGCCGCGGTAATCGGCGCCAGCAGGGGGCATCAACGTTGTGGCTGGCTGGCGTCTGCCGACGTTTGGTAGGCGTTGTCCAGCTTGCGCTCCCATAGCCCTTGCGCATAACCGGTAGTGACCACACCCAGGCCAAAAATAAACACCAGGACCCACAGCAGATCCGGTTTTTTACGTTGATACATGGAAGATTGCCCCCCAAGGCAAACTGTTCAGGCTCGGCGGCTTTCTGAGTGCCGCCGGAGCATCGCGCATTAAACGGGGCGCATTTTCCGACAACCTGCGTCTGCAAGCAAACCTTGACGCCAACCGGCTGTCGGTTTCGTGCAACAGGTTATTACAAACCTTTTCAGGAGCAACACGCATGGCCTACTGGCTGATGAAATCCGAGCCCGACGAACTCTCCATCGAAGCGCTGGGGCGCCTGGGCGAAGCGCGCTGGGACGGCGTGCGCAATTACCAGGCGCGTAATTTCCTGCGGGCCATGAGCGAGGGTGACAGGTTCTTTTTCTACCATTCCAGCTGCCCGCAGCCTGGCATCGCCGGTATTGGCGAAATCATTCGTGCGGCTTACCCCGACCCGACTGCCCTGGACCCGCAAAGCCCATACCATGATGCCAAGGCCACAGCCGAGAAGAACCCGTGGAGCGCAGTGGACGTGGCGCATGTGCAAACCCTGCCACGGGTACTGGAGCTGGGCCAGCTGAAGCAGCAGGCCGGCCTGGCCGAACTGCCGCTGGTGCAGAAGGGCAGCCGCCTGTCGGTCATGCCGGTAACCGCCGAGCAATGGGCGGTGATTGTCGCGTTGCGCTGAAACCGCGCGCCAGCGGCGCCGTTTACTGCACGATCAGGTTGTTGAACAGCAGGTCCTCAACGATCGGCTTGCCCTCTTCGGCTTCCATCACCTGCTGCACTTGTTTCAGTGCCTCCTGGCGCAGGTGCTCCTTGGCCTCGACATTGCTCATGCTGTCGACAGTCTGTTGGGTGAACAGCGCCACCAGCTGGTTACGGATCAGCGGTTCGTGGTGCTGAACGGCCTTGGCGGCTTCATCACCGGTCACACGCAGGGCCACATCGGCCTTGTACACCCGCAGGCGGGGGCCGCCATCCAGGGCATAGTTGCCGACAAAAGGCGGGCTCAGGGTGATGTAGGCAACCTTGGGGGCACCCTCCTTGGCTTCTTCGGCCATGGCCGCAGTTGGCAGCAACAGCGCCAGTACCATCAAGATCCACGCTTTCACGAATTCGCTCCTCATTCCAATTGGCGCCAGCTTACCCAGCGCTGCGCGCAAACCCAAGCCCAGGCTCACGCCGCCGCTTATGCCTGCCCATCAGGGCGGGCCATGCTCGTTGACCCGGTACACCGCCCTCCTACACTTATCGGCCACGACCCGCAAAGGAATAGCCCCAATGAAAGCTGTGTTGTGCAAAACCCTTGGCCCGGCGGGCAACCTGGTGCTGGAAGAAGTCGCCAGCCCACTGCCGAAGAACAACGAAATCCTGCTGGACGTGCAGGCTGCCGGGGTCAACTTTCCTGACACGCTGATCATCGAAGGCAAGTACCAGTTTCAGCCACCGCTGCCGTTCTCCCCCGGTGGTGAGGCGGCCGGTGTGGTAGCCGCGGTCGGGGAAAAGGCCGGCGCCTTCAAGGTCGGTGACAGGGTCATGGCGCTGACCGGCTGGGGGGCGTTTGCCGAGCAGGTGGCAGTGCCGTTCTACAACGTGCTGCCGATCCCGGCGAGCATGGACTTCACCACGGCAGCGGCGTTTGGCATGACCTATGGCACCTCGATGCATGCCCTGCGCCAGCGGGGCCAATTGCAAGCGGGTGAGACCTTGCTGGTGCTGGGCGCGTCCGGTGGCGTCGGCCTGGCAGCGGTGGAGATCGGCAAGGCCATGGGGGCACGGGTAATCGCGGCCGCCAGCAGTGCCGACAAACTGGCGGTGGCCAAGGCAGCCGGGGCAGATGAGCTGATTGACTACAGCCAGGCCAGCCTGCGCGAGGAAATCAAGCGCCTGACCAACGGCCAGGGGGTGGACGTGATCTACGACCCGGTCGGTGGAGAGCTGTTCGAGCAGGCGGTACGCGGGCTGGCCTGGAATGGCCGATTGCTGGTGGTGGGGTTCGCCAGTGGCACCATTCCACAGCTGGCAGCCAACCTGGTGCTGCTCAAGGGCGCGGCGGTGCTTGGGGTGTTCTGGGGTGCGTTTGCCCAGCGCCAGCCGCAGGACAATGCGGCCAACTTCCAGCAGCTGTTTGCCTGGCATGCCCAAGGCAAGTTGAAGCCGCTGGTGTCGCAGACTTATCCACTGGCCGAGGCCGGGGCTGCCATTGAGAAACTGGGGCAGCGGCAGGCTGTGGGTAAGTTGGTGGTGCTGGCAAGGTAAGGCTTTAGATCTTCATCTGCCGTTGCGGCCTTTTCGCGGGCGCGCCCGCTCCCACAGGTTCAAAAAGCATGGATTCCTGTGGGAGCGGGCGTGCCCGCGAATAGGCCGGCACTGGCTGATCAAACCTCGCGCGGGTTATGGCAACGGCGGAACCGCGCCTCCAGGTTGCGATCAGGCATCTGGTGGCTGCGCAGGGCCTGCAAGGTCTGTTCGACATAGTCGCGGGTGGTGCCGTAGCGCCCTTTGGCGCTGGCCAGGATATGGCTGAGCAAGGTATCCGGCAGATCGCCGGCATAGCAGGGTAAATGCCGCTCCAGCACAAAGCCCAGCGCCTGCACTTTGGTGCCATCGCCCAGCCGGCAGTTGAGCCAATGCGGCCGATAGGCCGGGTAAGGCATCTCGCGTTGCCACAGGGCCATGAGCGAGTCGTCCAGGTTGCTTTCATCCAGCCGGTAGGCAAAGCCACTGCAGGACCCGCCACGGTCCAGGCCGAATACCAGCCCGGGGGTTTCCGGGGTACCGCGATGCTCATGCGACCACAAGTAGAGCCCCCGGTGATAACCATGTACGCGTGCGCGCTGGCGCTCCACCGAATTGCACTCGGGGCGCCAGATCAACGAGCCATAGGCAAACAGCCACACCGGCCCACCTGGGTGCCGAGACATGGTGGTCTTCATGGAGTTGAACAACTGTTCGTGCGTATGTTGCTGACCAAAGTCGAGTGTCGGTGGATATGAAACTTTCCACGACATGCTTTCAAGTGCCGACATAAGCTGCCGCCAGGATTCCTGTGAACTACGGATGTAGCGAAATTCGATGAGGTTAAGCGCCAAGGCCTCTATACCAAGGCGCTTGCACTAACCATAGGCCAGAACCGCAGGAATACTCAAGCCTTCGTAGCCAGGTTTCATACGCGTAGCCGACGACTGGGAATGATTGTTTCAACAACAGGGAAAGTTATTAATCAAGGCGGTAACAGTTACCGCCTTATAACCTGACTTGCCAACTTGGGTTATTAGCCACGTGGGGCATAGGCAAATACATCGGCACGCATGCGGTGCGCATCCATGCCGGCTTCGACCAAGGCGTCGAGTGTGGCGTAGATCATGTTTGGCGAGCCACTGGCATACACATGCACAGTATTGAGGTCGGCGATGTCCTCGCAAACGGCTTCATGCAACATGCCGCAACGCCCTTCCCAGCCGCACAGATCGCTGACCACCTGGTGCAGGTACAGGTTGGGCAGGCGCTGCCATTCGTCCCAATGCTCGATCTGGTAAAAATCTTCAGGCCGACGCACCCCCCAGTACAGGTGCACCGGGTACTGGAAACCCTTGGCGCGGCAATGCTCGACCAGGCTGTGCATCTGGCCCATGCCGGTGCCGGCGGCAATCAATACCAACGGGCACTCGGGCAACTCGGCCAGGTGGGTGTCGCCAAACGGCATTTCGATACGCGCCAGGCCGTCGCGCCTGAGCTGCTCGATCAGTTGCTGGGCACTGGGCTCGCGCGCCAGTACGTGCAGCTCCAGTTCACGCCCGCCGTGCGGCGCAGACGCCAGCGAGAAGGCCGCCTGCTTGCCGCCCTCACGCTCGATCATCAGGTACTGCCCGGCGTGGTAACGCGGGGGTTTGCCCGCCGGTGCACGCAAGCGCACCCGCCACACGTCGCCACCGACGTCAACGCATTCACTCACGCTGCACGCCAGCTTGCGCACAGGCAACTCGCCCAGGGCGAGCACACCGTCCCAGAGCAACACGCAGTCCTCCAGCGGTTCGGCAATGCAGGTGAACAACTCGCCATGGTCGCGGATTTCGCCGTCCTGACGGACCCGGCCCTCGACCAACAACGCGGCGCAGACATGGCAATTGCCATTGCGGCAGCTGTTCGGGCAGTCATAGCCCAGCCGCCGCGCTCCATCCAGGATCCGTTCCCCGGGTTCGAGCGCCAGCACCGCCCCGGACGGCTGCAACGTTACCTGCATCAATCTATTCCCAACTGATCCCACAGCTCATCGATACGCCGGGTGACGGCTTCGTCCTTGACGATGACCCGCCCCCATTCGCGTGTAGTCTCGCCTGGCCACTTGTGCGTGGCATCCAGGCCCATCTTCGACCCCAACCCCGAAACCGGCGACGCGAAGTCGAGGTAGTCGATCGGGGTGTTGTCGATCATCACCGTATCACGCTTGGGGTCCATGCGTGTGGTGATTGCCCAGATCACATCGTTCCAGTCCCGGGCGTTGATATCGTCATCGGTGACAATAACGAACTTGGTGTACATGAACTGTCGCAGGAACGACCATACACCCAACATCACGCGCTTGGCATGGCCGGGGTACTGCTTCTTCATGGTCACCACCGCCATGCGGTACGAGCAACCTTCCGGCGGCAGGTAGAAGTCGGTGATCTCCGGGAACTGCTTTTGCAGGATCGGCACGAACACTTCGTTCAGCGCGACACCGAGAATGGCCGGCTCATCAGGCGGGCGACCGGTGTAGGTGCTGTGGTAGATCGGCTTGAGCCGGTGGGTGATGCGCTCGACGGTGAACACCGGGAAGCTGTCCACTTCGTTGTAGTAGCCGGTATGGTCACCATACGGGCCCTCGGGGGCCATTTCGCCAGGGTGAATCACGCCTTCCAGGATGATTTCGGCGGTGGCCGGCACCTGCAGGTTGCTGCCACGGCACTTCACCAGTTCGGTGCGGTTGCCGCGCAGCAGGCCGGCGAAGGCATATTCGGAGAGGGTGTCCGGTACCGGCGTCACGGCGCCCAGGATGGTTGCCGGGTCTGCGCCCAGGGCGACCGCAACCGGGAACGGCTGGCCCGGGTTCTTCTCGCACCATTCGCGGTAGTCGAGCGCACCGCCCCGGTGGCTAAGCCAACGCATGATGACCTTGTTGCGGCCGATCACCTGCTGCCGGTAGATACCCAGGTTCTGGCGGTCCTTGTTCGGCCCGCGGGTCACGGTAAGGCCCCAGGTGATCAGCGGCGCCACGTCGCCAGGCCAGCAGTGCTGGATAGGCAGCGCGCCAAGGTCGACGTCGTCACCCTCGACCAGCACTTCCTGGCAGACCGCGTCCTTGACCACTTTCGGCGCCATCGACACGACTTTCTTGAAGATCGGCAGCTTCGACCAAGCGTCCTTCAGGCCCTTCGGCGGCTCGGGCTCCTTGAGAAACGCCAGCAATTTACCGATTTCCCGCAGTTCACCGACCGACTCGGCGCCCATGCCCATGGCCACGCGCTCTGGGGTGCCAAACAGGTTGCCGAGCACCGGGATGTCGAAGCCTGTGGGGTTTTCGAACAATAACGCCGGGCCTTTGGCACGCAGGGTGCGGTCGCAGACCTCGGTCATTTCCAGGACGGGGGAGATCGGAACCTGGATGCGCTTGAGCTCGCCGCGCTGTTCCAGGCCACGGATGAAGTCGCGCAAGTCGCGATACTGCATGCGGGAGCCTCGTATTGGCCGTATCGGTCGGGGGTGCAGAGTGTAGCGCCGTTCGGGATTTGTTTGGGGGCAAAAATGCAGTGGGGCCGCTTCGCCCCCCCTCGCGGGCACGCCCGCTGCCACAGGCTCAGTGTGATCCTTGTGGGAGCGAGCGTGCCCGCGAAGGGGCGCGAAGCGGCCCCATTCAGTTCCGGTCTGGAAACGCTTACTTGCGCTTCATCGACAGGAAGAACTCGTCGTTGGTCTTGGTCTGCTTGAGCTTGTCGACCAGGAACTCGATGGCGGCGATTTCATCCATCGGGTGCAGCAGCTTGCGCAGGATCCACATGCGCTGCAATTCGTCGTCGGCGGTCAGCAGCTCTTCGCGGCGGGTACCGGAGCGGTTGATGTTGATGGCCGGGAACACGCGCTTCTCGGCGATGCGGCGGTCCAGCGGCAGCTCCATGTTGCCGGTGCCCTTGAACTCTTCGTAGATCACTTCGTCCATCTTCGAGCCGGTTTCGACCAGCGCGGTGGCGATGATGGTCAGCGAACCGCCTTCCTCGATGTTACGTGCCGCACCGAAGAAGCGCTTCGGCTTTTCCAGGGCGTGGGCGTCGACACCACCGGTCAGTACCTTGCCAGAGCTCGGGATCACGGTGTTGTAGGCACGCGCCAGGCGGGTGATGGAGTCCAGCAGGATCACCACGTCTTTCTTGTGCTCGACCAGGCGCTTGGCCTTCTCGATCACCATTTCGGCAACCTGCACGTGGCGCGCTGGCGGCTCGTCGAAGGTCGAGGCAACCACTTCGCCGCGCACGGTACGCTGCATTTCGGTCACTTCTTCCGGGCGCTCGTCGATCAGCAGGACGATCAGGTGGCACTCAGGGTTATTACGGGTGATGTTCGCCGCGATGTTCTGCAGCATGATGGTCTTGCCCGCTTTCGGCGGAGCAACGATCAGGCCGCGCTGGCCCTTGCCGATCGGGGCGCACAGGTCGATGACGCGGCCGGTCAAGTCCTCGGTGGAACCGTTGCCGGCTTCCATCTTCAGGCGCTTGTTCGGGAACAGCGGCGTCAGGTTTTCGAACAGGATCTTGTTCTTGGCGTTTTCCGGGCGGTCGAAGTTGATGGTGTCGACCTTCAGCAGCGCGAAGTAACGCTCCCCTTCTTTCGGTGGGCGGATCTTGCCGACGATGGTGTCGCCGGTGCGCAGGTTGAAACGGCGGATCTGGCTGGGCGAGACGTAGATATCGTCAGGGCCGGCCAGGTAGGACGCATCAGCCGAACGCAGAAAACCGAAACCATCCTGGAGAATCTCCAGCACGCCATCACCGGAGATCTCTTCGCCGCTTTTCGCGTGCTTTTTCAGCAGGGCGAAAATCACGTCCTGTTTGCGCGAACGGGCCATGTTTTCGATGCCCATCTGTTCGGCCATTTCCAAAAGATCGGTAATCGGCTTTTGCTTGAGTTCAGTCAGGTTCATAAGGGGAATGACGTAATCATGTAAGAAGGGAGAATTAAGCTTTGGCTTAATGAAGCCGCGCCGCTAGATGGCGACAGGATCGCGTACTGATTCGAATTGGGGATGCTTCGGCGACGGCATGTAGAGGGCACTGGAGAAGCAGTGCGAGGCCGAATGTAACACTTGCTTTTTTCTGCGTCTAGTGCTCTGAAAAAGAAAAGCCCCGCATTCGCGGGGCCTTTTCACATCACAGGTGGGCGTCGAGGAACGCGGCCAGCTGGGATTTGGACAGCGCGCCCACCTTGGTGGCCTCGACGTTGCCGTTCTTGAACAGCATCAGCGTCGGGATGCCACGCACGCCATGCTTGGCCGGGGTTTCCTGGTTATCGTCGATGTTCAGCTTGGCGACGGTCAGCTTGCCCTCGTAGGTGGAAGCGATGTCGTCCAGTACCGGCGCGATCATCTTGCACGGGCCGCACCATTCAGCCCAGTAGTCGACCAGCACCGGGCCTTGAGCCTTCAAGACTTCGTCTTCGAAGGTGGCATCGGTGACATGTTTGATCAGATCGCTGCTCATGGATATCTCCAGGGTCGTAAGCAAAAAAAACGTGGCCCATGATAGCCGCACCCACGCTCGACAGGAAGCTGCGGTCGATTGAGTGTAACTATAGTTGGGCAAGACGCCACGAATCGAAACTGTCATCTGCGCGTAATAGCATCGGATGGCACATTGCCTTGCATCAAGGCCTGGCGTGGCACGCGTTGGCGACAGCCTGCTATCGTGGCACGATTGCCGGGTTAACGACCGAGAACACACAGCATGCCGCACAACATCGCGAAGAACCTGTCTCTGATCGCCGCCATCGACCTTGGCTCCAACAGTTTCCACATGGTCGTGGCCAAGGCCCACCATACCGAAATCCGCATCCTCGAGCGGCTCGGCGAGAAGGTTCAGCTTGCCGCCGGCATCGACGAAGAGCGCAAGCTCAGTGAAGAGGCGATGGAGCGGGGCCTGGACTGCCTCAAGCGCTTTTCCCAACTGATCCACGGCATGCCGGCTGGCTCGGTGCGCATCGTCGGTACCAATGCCCTGCGCGAAGCGCGCAACCGCAACGAATTCATCCAGCGTGCCGAAGCCATCCTCGGGCACCCGGTCGAGGTCATCTCCGGCCGCGAAGAGGCGCGCCTGATCTACCTGGGTGTGTCCCACACCTTGGCCGACACCCCCGGCAAGCGCCTGGTCGCCGACATCGGCGGCGGCAGCACCGAGTTCATCATTGGCCAGCGCTTCGAGCCGCTGCTGCGCGAAAGCCTGCAAATGGGTTGCGTCAGCTTCACCCAGCGCTACTTCCGCGACGGCAAGATCACGCCGGCCCGCTACGCCCAGGCCTACACCGCCGCGCGCCTGGAGCTGATGAGCATCGAAAACGCCCTGCACCGCCTGACCTGGGACGAGGCCATCGGCTCGTCCGGGACCATCCGTGCCATCGCTGCCGCCATCAAGGACGGCGGCCTGGGCAACGGCGAGGTCAACGCCGAGGGCCTGGCCTGGGTCAAGCGCAAGCTGTTCAAGCTGGGCGACGTCGACAAGATCGACTTCGAAGGCATCAAGCCGGACCGCCGTACCATCTTCCCTGCCGGCCTGGCGATTCTGGAAGCCATCTTCGATGCCCTGGAACTGCAGCGCATGGACCATTGCGACGGCGCGCTGCGCGAAGGCGTGCTGTTCGACCTGCTAGGCCGCCACCACCATGAAGATGTGCGCGAACGCACCCTGAACTCACTGATGGAGCGTTACCACGTCGACCAGGGCCAGGCAGCGCGCGTCGAGCGCAAGGCCTTGCACGCCTTCGACCAGGTCGCGGATGCATGGGGGTTGAAGGATGGAAATTGGCGCGATCTGCTTGGCTGGGCAGCCAAAGTGCATGAAATCGGCCTGGATATCGCCCACTACCACTATCACAAGCATGGCGCCTACCTGATCGAACACTCCGACCTGGCGGGCTTCTCGCGCGAAGACCAGCAGATGATGGCCCTGCTGGTACGCGGCCACCGCCGCAACATTCCCAAGGACAAGTTTGCCGAACTGGGCGAGGAAGGCGTGAAACTGCTGCGCCTGTGCGTGCTGCTGCGCTTCGCCATCCTGTTCCACCACATCCGTGGCAACCAGCAGATGCCGAAGGTCCAGCTCAAGGCTGCCGGGGAAAGCCTCGACATCGCCTTCCCTGAAGGCTGGCTGGAACAGAACCAGCTGACCCAGGCCGACTTCGCCAACGAGGCGGAGTGGCTGACCCGGGTCGGCTTCGTCCTCAGCGTACGTTGAGGACCGGGTTGCTCAGGCGCTCCAGCAGGGTCGCCTGAACGCTGCGCGGGTTCTGGTTGCCGGTTGGGGTGCTGCGCACGTAGCGCCCGTCGGGCTGCAAGGTCCAGGCATGGGTGTTGTCGGTCAGGTAGCCTTCCAGCTCTTTCTTCACCCGCAGCAACAGCTTCTTGCCTTCGACCGGGAAGCAGGTCTCGACACGCTTGTCGAGGTTGCGCTCCATCCAGTCGGCGCTGGACAGGTAGATCTGCTCTTCGCCGCCATTGAGGAAATAGAACACCCGCGTGTGCTCCAGGAATCGACCGATGATCGAGCGCACCTGGATATTATGCGAAACCCCCGGAATACCTGGGCGCAGGCAGCACATGCCACGCACCACCAGGTCGATCTTCACGCCAGACTGGCTGGCCTTGTACAACGCCTTGATCACCTTGGCGTCGGTCAGCGAGTTGAACTTGGCGATGATGTGCGCCGGCTTGCCGTCGAGGGCGAACTGGGTTTCCCGCGCGATCATGTCGAGCATGCCCTTCTTCAGGGTAAACGGCGCGTGCAGCAGCTTTTTCATGCGCAGGGTCTTGCCCATGCCGATCAGTTGGCTGAACAGCTTGCCAACGTCCTCGGTGAGGGCGTCGTCTGAGGTCAGCAGGCTGTAGTCGGTGTACAGGCGGGCGTTACCGGCGTGGTAGTTGCCGGTACCCAGGTGGGCGTAGCGCACGATCTCGCCGTGCTCGCGGCGCAGGATCAGCATCATCTTGGCGTGGGTCTTGAAACCGACCACGCCGTAGATCACCACCGCACCCGCGGCTTGCAGGCGGCTGGCCATCTGCAGGTTGGACTCTTCGTCGAAACGCGCACGCAGTTCGATCACCGCGGTGACCTCCTTGCCGTTTCGCGCTGCATCCACCAGGGCATCGACGATTTCCGAGTTGGCGCCGGAGCGGTAAAGGGTCTGGCGCACGGCGAGCACGTGCGGATCCTTGGCGGCCTGGCGCAGCAGGTCGATCACCGGGGTGAAGGACTCGAAGGGGTGCATCAGCAGGATGTCCTGCTTGCCGATCACGCTGAAGATGTTGTCGGCGTTCTGCAGCAGCTTGGGGATCGCCGGCGTGAACGGCGTGTATTGCAGCTCCGGGTGGCTGTCCAGGCCGGTGATGCTGAACAGGCGCGTGAGGTTGACCGGGCCATTGACCTGGTACAGCTCGCTTTCGCTGAGGCTGAACTGCTTGAGCAGGTAGTCCGACAGGTGTTTCGGGCACGTGTCGGCGACCTCCAGGCGCACGGCATCGCCATAGCGGCGCGAGAACAGCTCGCCGCGCAAGGCGCGGGCCAGGTCGTCAACCTCTTCGGAGTCCAGTGCCAGGTCGGCGTTACGGGTAAGGCGGAACTGGTAGCAACCCTTGACCTTCATGCCCTGGAACAGGTCGTCGGCATGCGCGTGGATCATCGACGACAGGAACACATAGTTGGCACCCGGGCCACCGACTTCCTCCGGCACGCGAATCACCCGCGGCAGCAGGCGTGGTGCAGGGATGATCGCCAGGCCCGAATCACGGCCGAACGCGTCCACCCCTTCCAGCTCGACGATGAAGTTCAGGCTCTTGTTCACCAGCAGCGGGAACGGGTGGGTCGGGTCGAGGCCGATGGGGGTGATGATCGGGGCGATTTCGTCGCGGAAGTAGCGGCGCACCCAGGTCTTGAGCTTGGGTGTCCAGTAACGGCGGCGAATGAAGCGGATCTGGTGTTTTTCCAGCTCCGGCAGCAGCACGTCGTTGAGAATGGCGTACTGCCGGTCGACTTCCAGGTGCACCAGCTCGCTGATGCGCGCCAGTGCCTGGTGCGGCTGCAGGCCGTCGGCGCCGGCCAGTTCGCGGGCAAAATTGATCTGCTTCTTGAGGCCGGCCACCCGGATTTCAAAGAACTCGTCAAGGTTGCTGGAGAAGATCAGCAGGAACTTGAGCCGCTCCAGCAGTGGGTAGCTCTCGTCCAGCGCCTGCTCCAGCACACGAATATTGAACTGCAACTGCGAGAGTTCGCGATGAATGTACAGGCTGCTGTCGTCCAGGCCAGGCACCGCGATTGCCGGGGCCGGCGGCGGCGCAGGCACCGGGGCGGCAGGCTCGG
>NZ_DKJF01000043.1:140482-141844 GCF_002454615.1 Pseudomonas sp. UBA6699 | reverse complement strand
ACCTTGTGGCAAACACCTGTCAGCCCCAAGGCGATCCCTGTGGGAGCTGGCTTGCCGGCAATGGGCTCCACCACCACGTCTTGACTGACCGGCATTCGGCGTAGCGCCTGGATTTTCTTCGGGCTGCTGGCCGGAGCGGGCTCACCCGCTCTCACCAGCAGCCGCAATTGCCTTACACGATGGCATTACCTACCCTAGTGGCCTTTCCCCAGTAATGAGACAGGGCCATGTCAGAATACGAAACCGCCGGTGAAGGCCGCTTGAGCAGCACCGAGATACGTGTCCTCGGCGCGTTGATCGAAAAGCAGGCCACCAGCCCGGAGAGCTACCCGCTGACCCTCAACGCCCTGGTCCTGGCCTGCAACCAGAAGACCAGCCGCGAGCCCGTAATGAACCTTACACCAGGCCAGGTCGGCCAGGCCTTGCGCAACCTTGAAGCGCAGGGCATGACCCGCCTGCAGATGGGCAGCCGCGCCGATCGCTGGGAGCAGCGGGTGGACAAGGCCCTGGAGCTGGTACCGGCGCAACTGGTGCTGATGGGCCTGATGTTCCTGCGCGGCCCGCAGACCCTCAACGAACTGCTGACCCGCAGCAACCGCCTGCATGATTTCGACGACACCGAGCAGATCCAGCACCAGCTGGAGCGCCTGACCTCGCGCGACCTGGCCTTGCACCTGCCGCGCCAGGCGGGCCAGCGCGAGGACCGTTATACCCATGCGTTGGGCGACCCGGCGGAGATCGAGGCGATTCTTGCTGCACGTCAGCAGGAGGGCGGCCAGCGCAGCAGTGGCAGCAGCGTGTCGCAGGAGCGTATTGAAGCGCTTGAAGCCCGCATCGCAGCGCTGGAAGCGCGCCTGGCAGACCTGGAAGGCTAGGCGGTCACGGCTCGGGGTCGGGGAAGTTGCGGCAGCTTTTGCGCTCGGCCAGCTCCCGGTCGCTGGGGCGCTGGTCGACGAATACGGTGCGACCGTCGGCGTAGATTTCCAGGTAACCCCAATGCAGGTCCTGCTCCGTCTGACCGGGCTTGGGCGGGACTAGCCACCAGGGTTCGCGGCTGATCAGCGTCATGATACGGCTTCCTGAGGGTGTATGCCGTAAGCATAGACAGCCTGGATTTGATCCCTTGCGAGTGCTGGCCTTTTCGCGGCTAGAGCCGCTCCTGCAAGTACGGCGGCAACTCCAAGCCAACGCAGACACCCTGTGGAAGCGGGCATGCCCGCGAACACCGGCAAAGCCGGTGCCAGATACCGCGTCGCCTGCTTCGCGGGCTTGCCCGCTCCCACAGGTGAATCGCGCAGGCTTTTCGAATTCTGAGAAAGACAGCTGCTCCTGCAAGTACGCCGGCAACTCCAAGCCAGCGCA
>NZ_DKJF01000043.1:0-140310 GCF_002454615.1 Pseudomonas sp. UBA6699 | reverse complement strand
CCCGCTCCTACAGGTGAATCACGCAGGCTTTTTCAAATTTTGAGAAAGACAGTTGCTCCGCCTTCGAAGGCAGGGCCAGCCCAGGCTTACGCCGGTGCCGAGGTCCGGATCAGGTGGTCGAAGGCCGCCAGCGAAGCCTTGGCCCCCTCACCCACCGCAATCACGATCTGCTTGTACGGCACGGTGGTCACGTCCCCCGCAGCGAACACCCCTGGAATGCTGGTCTGGCCCTTGGCATCGACAATGATCTCGCCGCGCGGTGACAGCTCGACGGTACCTTTGAGCCAGTCGGTGTTCGGCAACAGGCCAATCTGCACGAAGATGCCTTCCAGCGCGACTTCATGCTGCTCGTCCGTGGCGCGATCCTTGTAGCGCAGGCCAGTGACTTTCTCGCCGTTGCCAAGCACCTCGGTAGTCAGCGCACTGGTGATCACTTTCACATTAGGCAAACTGTGCAGCTTGCGCTGCAACACCGCGTCGGCGCGCAGTTGGCTGTCGAATTCGATCAGCGTCACCTGGGCAACAATACCGGCCAGGTCAATGGCGGCCTCAACACCCGAGTTGCCACCACCAATCACCGCCACGCGCTTGCCTTTGAACAACGGGCCGTCGCAGTGCGGGCAGTAGGCCACGCCACGCGCGCGGTATTCCTGCTCACCCGGCACGTTCATTTCACGCCAGCGGGCACCGGTGGCCAGGATCACGGTCTTGGCCTTGAGCGATGCGCCGCCCGCCAGGCGCACTTCATGCAAGCCGCCGTCGGTGGCCGGAACCAATGCTTCGCCGCGCTGCAGGTTCATGATGTCGACGTCGTACTGCTTGACGTGCTCTTCGAGTGCAGTCGCCAGTTTTGGCCCTTCGGTTTCCTGCACCGAGATGAAGTTTTCGATGGCCAGGGTGTCGAGTACCTGGCCACCGAAGCGCTCGGCAGCCACGCCGGTACGAATGCCCTTGCGCGCTGCGTAGATGGCAGCCGCCGCGCCAGCCGGGCCACCGCCCACAACCAGCACATCGAAAGCGTCCTTGGCGTTGATCTTCTCGGCCTGGCGCGCACCGGCGCTGGTGTCGATCTTGCCGAGGATTTCCTCCAGGCCCATGCGCCCCTGGCCAAACAACTCACCGTTCAGGTAGATGCTCGGTACTGCCATGATCTTGCGCGCTTCCACTTCACCCTGGAACAGCGCGCCGTCGATGGCCACGTGGCGCACGTTGGGGTTGAGCACGGCCATCAGGTTCAACGCCTGGACCACGTCCGGGCAGTTCTGGCACGACAGCGAGAAATAGGTTTCGAAGGTGAATTCGCCTTCCAATGCCTGGATCTGTTCGATCACTTCGGCACTGGCCTTGGAAGGGTGGCCGCCGACTTGCAGCAGTGCCAGCACCAGCGAGGTGAATTCGTGGCCCATGGGGATGCCGGCGAAGCGCAGGCTGATACCTTTGCCATCGGCGCCAGCACCCGGGCGGCTCAACGAGAACGATGGGCGACGGGCATCGGTGCCGTCCGCGCTGAGGGTAATGAGTGTGGACAAGCTGGCGATCTCCACCAGCAGGTCATGCAATTCACGGGACTTCGCGCCGTCGTCGAGGGAGGCAACGATCTCGATCGGCTGGGTGACCCGCTCCAGGTAGGTTTTCAGTTGCGATTTAAGCGTGGCGTCCAACATACGGGCGATTCCTTCTTCAATACTCGGATACAAAAACGCCCAGGCGAGGTCGCCCGGGCGTTTGACGGGGCGGTAGCTTGTTCAGCTTTGGCGGCTGCCTACCGCCCGCGTTGTTGCGCGCATGGCCTTAGATCTTGCCGACCAGGTCCAGCGATGGCGCCAGGGTGGCTTCGCCTTCTTTCCACTTGGCCGGGCAAACTTCGCCTGGGTGGGCAGCAACGTACTGGGCAGCTTTCACTTTGCGCAGCAGCTCAGCTGCATCGCGGCCTACACCACCGTCGTTCAGTTCCACGATCTTGATCTGGCCTTCCGGGTTGATCACAAAGGTACCGCGATCGGCCAGGCCAGCTTCTTCGATCAGCACGTCGAAGTTGCGCGAGATGACGTGGGTTGGGTCACCGATCAGCGGGTACTGGATCTTGCCGATGGTGTCCGACGTGTCGTGCCAGGCTTTGTGGGTGAAGTGGGTGTCGGTGGACACGCCGTAGATTTCCACGCCCAGCTTCTGGAACTCGGCGTAGTTGTCGGCGAGGTCACCCAGCTCGGTCGGGCAAACGAAGGTGAAGTCGGCCGGGTAGAAGAACACGACGGACCACTTGCCTTTCAGGTCGGCTTCGCTGACCTGCACGAACTCGCCTTTGTGGTAGGCGGTAGCGTTGAACGGTTTGACCTGGCTGTTGATGATTGGCATGAGAGACGCTCCTTCATGGGGTTGGAATCAGTTGATGGATAGAATCCTAACTAATCATCCCGCTGAAGGCTCATTGGCAAAGATCATGCTCGTGATTGGTTTTGGCTATAGCCAGAGGTACTTGATAGAAGACTCAGTTGTAGGAGCGGGCTGCCCCGCCCCTTCAACGTAACGCATAGATCAACGGCTAGCCGTACGCAGGGTGACGAACTCTTCGGCGGCCGTCGGGTGCACGCCGATGGTTTCGTCGAATTGCTGCTTGGTGGCGCCGGCCTTCAGGGCAATACCCAGGCCCTGAATGATCTCGCCGGCATCAGGGCCGACCATGTGGCAGCCCAGCACCTTGTCGGTGTCGGCATCGACCACCAGCTTCATCAGGGTCTTTTCCTGGATGTCGGTCAGGGTCAGTTTCATGGCGCGGAAGCGGCTTTCGAATATCTGCACCTTGTGCCCTGCCGCCAGCGCCTGTTCTTCCGTCAGCCCCACGGTACCGATTGGCGGCTGGCTGAACACGGCTGTGGGGATGTTCTGGTAGTCCACCGGGCGGTACTGCTCGGGCTTGAACAGGCGCCGCGCCACCGCCATGCCTTCGGCCAGCGCCACCGGGGTCAGTTGCACCCGGCCAATCACGTCACCAATGGCCAGGACCGACGGCGCGGTCGTCTGGTATTGTTCATCGACCCGGATATAGCCACGCTCGTCCAGCTCGACGCCGGTGTTTTCCAGGCCCAGGTTGTCCAGCATCGGGCGTCGGCCGGTGGCATAGAACACGCAGTCGGCCTGCAACTCGCGGCCATCCTTGAGCGTGGCCTTCAGGCTACCGTCTTCAAGCTTGTCGATGCGCTGGATATCGGCATTGAACTGCAGGTCGAGGCCGCGTTTTTCCAGCTCTTCCTTCAAATGGGTACGTACCGAACCATCGAAACCGCGCAGGAACAGGTCGCCACGGTACAGCAGCGAAGTAGCCGCCCCCAGGCCCTGGAAGATACCGGCGAACTCAACCGCGATGTAGCCACCGCCGACCACCAGCACCCGGCGTGGCAGGCTCTTGAGGTAGAAGGCTTCGTTGGAGGTGATTGCCAGTTCCTTGCCTGGAATGTCCGGCACCTGCGGCCAGCCACCGGTGGCGATCAGGATGTGCCTGGCACTGTAGCGTTGGCCCTCCACTTCCACTTCATTGGCCCCGGTCAGGCGCGCGTGCCCCTGCAGCAGGGTCACTCCACTGTTCACCAGCAGGTTACGGTAGATGCCGTTCAGGCGCTCGATCTCACGGTTCTTGTTGGCAATCAGGGTGCCCCAGTCGAAGTGCCCTTCTTCCAGGGACCAGCCGTAACCGGCAGCCTGTTCCAGTTCATCGGCCACATGCGCACCGTAGACCAGCAGCTTTTTCGGCACGCAGCCGACGTTGACACAGGTGCCGCCCAGGTAACGGCTTTCAGCCACTGCCACTTTTGCACCAAAACCAGCGGCAAAGCGCGCAGCGCGCACCCCGCCGGAGCCGGCGCCAATCACGAACAGATCAAAATCGTAGGCCATGTGTTCTCTCTCCTAGCAGGCGACCAGCATAACGCACTGAGGCCGCTTTGCAGCCCTTCGTGGCAGACCCGCTCCCATCAGGTGGGCGCACGCCAAAGGCGTGCGCGGTATCTGTAGGAGCGGGCCTGCCCGCGAAGGGCCGCGCGGCGGCCCCAGTCATCGCAATGTTGCTACAAGCAGCGGCTGTATCAGTAAGCCTTGCCAGTCTTGTAGTAGTTCTCGAAGCAGAAGTTGGTCGCGTCGATGTAGCCCTCGGCGCCACCGCAGTCGAAGCGCTTGCCCTTGAACTTGTAGGCGATCACGCAGCCGTTCTGCGCCTGCTGCATCAGCGCGTCGGTGATCTGGATTTCGCCGCCCTTGCCTGGCTCGGTGTTCTTGATGATGTCGAAGATATCCGGCGTCAGGATGTAACGGCCAATGATCGCCAGGTTCGAAGGTGCATCTTCCGGTGCGGGCTTCTCGACCATGTTGGTAACGCGGAAGATGTCGTCACGGATCATGTCACCGGCGATGACACCGTACTTGTTGGTTTCCTGAGGGTCGACTTCCTGGATGGCGATGATCGAGCAGCGGAACTGGTTGTACAGCTTGACCATCTGGGTCAGCACGCCGTCACCTTCCGGGTTGACGCACAGGTCGTCCGCCAGCACCACTGCAAACGGCTCGTCGCCGATCAGCGGGCGCCCGGTGAGAATGGCATGGCCCAGGCCTTTCATTTCGGTCTGGCGGGTGTACGAGAACGAGCACTCGTCCAGCAGACGGCGGATACCGACCAGGTATTTCTCCTTGTCGGTGCCCTTGATCTGGTTTTCCAGCTCGTAGCTGATGTCGAAGTGATCTTCCAGGGCGCGCTTGCCGCGGCCGGTCACGATGGAGATTTCGCTCAGGCCGGCATCCAATGCCTCTTCAACGCCATACTGGATCAGTGGCTTGTTGACCACCGGCAGCATTTCCTTGGGCATGGCTTTGGTAGCAGGCAGGAAGCGCGTACCGTAGCCGGCTGCCGGGAACAAGCATTTCTTGATCATATACGTCCTTACAAAAGGCTAGGCCTGTGGAATTCGGCGCAGTCTAATCAGGCGGCACAAACCTTACAATGCCTGACCTGCGGCCAACCGATGGGTAGATAGAGATAAGCAAGTGTAGATAGTTCCGAGGGATCGCAAATATCGCCAGCAGACATGCAAGTGAAATGCCACAGCTCACGCATGCCTGTGGTGGCCTCCTGGCGAGTAAACCTGCTTCCACAACCACCGTTGCAGGCCAGGTTTACCCGCCAAGCGTTCGCTACAGGCACCCGTCAGCTACCGGTCCCCTGCCCGACCAGCACGCCATCGACCTTCTGCCCATACAGGTTCACGCCGTCATTGGCATGGAATTTCACCCGCGTCTTCTCGACAGAGCCTTCTACCAGGCGGGGATCCTGCGGCCGTTCATGCCGGTTGATCCATGCCGCAACATCCCAGGCCTGCTGGTCGCTGAGGCTGCCCGGCTTGCCCAGTGGCATGTTGTACTTGATGAAGGATGCCGCCGTGTTGATACGGTGCATACCGGCGCCCCAGTTGTAGCTGTCCTTGCCCCACAGCGGCGGCATCACATATTCGCCCGCCACTTTCTGCCCTTCACCGTTGTCACCATGGCAAATCGCGCATTGCTCGCGGTACACCTGCTGGCCACGCGTGAAGTCGTACCCGCCTGCAGGCTGCGCGACTTCCGGGTAACCGCGCCCGGCAATTTCGACGCCGGTCGGCGCCTTGGTCGACAGCCAGTACGCGTACACCGACAGCGCCGTCATCTGCGGGCTGTCCGCGGCCGGCGGCTTGCCATTCATGCTGAACTGGACGCAGCCCTGGATGCGCTCGGCAAAGGTGTTGACCTTGTCGTTTTTCTTGCGATAGGCGGGGTACATGGGGTACGCGCCCCACAGTGGCGCCGAATGGGCCATACGCCCCTGGTCGAGGTGGCAGTTGCTGCAGTTCATGCCGTTGCCCACCGCCTCGGGCATCAGCCGGCGGGTATCGACGAACAAGGCATGGCCTTCACGCACCATCTTGCCGAAGGCATTGGCGGGCAGCTCGTCTTCCGCCGGGGGCGTGAACTGCGGGGCGGTCTGCTTGCCGGGGACCTTCAGTTGCGACTGATCTTCCATGGCGATAGGCGCGGCCTGGGCACTGCCCACAACCAGCAGCAACAGAGCAGGGATCAGCGGTTTCATGGTTTGACCTCCTGGCTGGCGGGGCGGGCGAAGAACTCGGCAACAGCCTTGATCTCGTCATCGGTCATGGCCTTGGCCACGCCGACCATCAGCTGGTTCGGGTCATTGCTGCGGCTGCCGTCGCGCCAGGCATTGAGCTGCGCCACCAGGTAACTGGCAGGCTGCCCGGCCAAAGGCGGGAAGTGCTCGCCAACGCCACCGCCACCCGGACCGTGGCATTGCACGCAACCAGGGATATGCCGGTTCCAGTCGCCGTACAGGGCCAGGCGGGTGGTAGGGTCACCGGCAATCTGCTGGCGGCGCGCATCAACAACCTTGACTGCCGGCAGGCTGGCCAGGTAGCGGCTGACGGCGGTGATTTCCTCTTCGCTCAGGGCCTTGGCCAACGGTTCCATCACCGCCTGCTTGCGGCTGCCACTGCGCCAATCATGCAATTGCTTGCTGAGGTAAGCAGCCGGCAGGCCGGCCAGCCGCGGAAAGCCCGCCGCAGCGATGCCCTTGGCGTCCGGGCCATGGCAACCCAGGCAAGCCAGGGCGGCGGGGTTGGCCCCGCCTTGGGTGAAAATTTTCTGGCCATCGGCGGCATGCGCCCCGGGCCAGGCCAGGATCAGCAGGCTGCCGATCACGACGCGACTCAACGGTGTCATCACGAATCTCCATTTCTTTTGTTATAAGCTTAGGCTTAAAAAACATAAGCAAATGGATACTAGCCCCGTCGGGGAAATCGCAACAACGTCAGGCCGGCCGATCTGATGGCCAATAGCCCATTAACCGCCCTTTACTTGCCTCAGATCAACTCCCCGAGATGCAGCGGGTAGCTGCCGTGCGCACATCGCCCAGGCGCAACGGAAAGTTGCTCAGCCGCTCATGCAGCTTGATGCTGCTGCCGCCGCCACGCTCATCGATATCCAGCAGGGCGGCCGGGCCAGCACCTACTGTCAGCTTCTGCGGCACCGTTAGGCGCAGGCCGTCACCGCGCCGCTCTTCCACCAGTGGGTCACGGCTGTCGGCAAGCTGCGCCTTGACGCAATCGGCATACTCCCGGGGCGTCTTGCCAGAAATCACATCCAGGGTCGCATGCGATTGCTCCAACTCGGAAACACTGACACAGCCACCCAGTGCCAGTGTCAACGCGGCCACCATCCACTTCATCTGTCATACCTCAACTTGTACGAACCCCGTTCGACCACCGTCAGGCAGTTTTGCTCCGTGCTTTGGCAGAATTATCCAAGCCCGGCGAACAGCGCGGCAGTATAACGGCACATCGTGGTATCTTTTGCCTTTGCTGAACCAAACCTTGCGGAGCATCACATGAAATTCGTACACCAGCGCGAGCACCTCAATGAGGACGACATCGTCGTCATCGAGTGTTCCCAGCGCTGCAATATCCGCCTGATGAACGACGCCAATTTCCGCAGCTTCAAGAACGGCGGCCGTCATACCTACCACGGCGGCCACTTCGAGAAGTTTCCGGCGAAGATCACCGTGCCCAGCACCGGTTTCTGGAATATCACCATCGATACCGTGACCACCCGCCCGATCTCGGTTACTCGCAAGCCCACCCTGACCCACAAGATCAAGATCATCCGTCGCTCGTCGTCGAAACTCAGATAAGGCCACCATGACCCAGACCATCAAGTACGTGATCAAATACAAACTCGACGGCCAGCGTCGCTGGGACTTCGCGCTGATGCCCGACGCCTCGCAGGCGCAAGCCCTCGAAGCCTTGCGCAAAATCCATGGTGAAGACGCCGACAAGATCAGCGACATTCAGGTCAGCAAGGCCCTGTAGTAGCCGCCGCACCGTTCGCCCAGCGCAAGGAGACCTCGCATGCGCCACTGGCCCGACCGCCGCATCCTCGACCTGTTGGGCATCGAGTTGCCCATTCTGCAGGCCCCCATGGCGGGGGCAACCGGCTCGGCCATGGCCATTGCGGTGGGCTCGGCCGGCGGCCTGGGCGCCCTACCCTGCGCCATGCTCAACGGTGAGCAGGTGCGCGCTGAAATTGCTGCATTCCGCGCCGGCTGCCCGGGGCGCCCCTTGAACCTGAACTTTTTCTGCCACCAGCCACCCGCGCCCGACGCCGAGCGCGACGCGCGCTGGAAGCAGGCGCTCGCCCCCTACTACAGCGAAGTGGGGGCGGATTTCGTGGCGCCCACCCCGGTCTCGAACCGTGCGCCTTTCGATGAGGCGAGTTGCCAACTGGTCGAACAACTGCGGCCGGAAGTGGTGAGCTTCCACTTTGGCTTGCCCCAGGCCGACCTGCTGCAACGGGTACAGGCCAGCGGTGCCAAGGTGCTCTGCACCGCCACTACCGTGCAAGAGGCCGTCTGGCTGGAGCGCAACGGCTGTGACGCCATCATCGCCATGGGTTATGAAGCCGGCGGCCATCGCGGCATGTTTCTCAGCGACGCCATCACCAGCCAGATCGGCACCTTTGCCCTGGTACCGCAGGTGGCCGACGCAGTCCGCGTGCCGGTCATCGCCGCCGGTGGCATCGCTGACCATCGCGGCCTGGTGGCGGCCCTGGCCCTGGGCGCATCTGCCGTGCAGATCGGCACGGCATACCTGTTCTGCCCCGAGGCCAAGGTTTCGCCAGCACATCGGCAGGCGCTGGACAGTGCGCCTGCCAGTGACACGGCGCTGACCAACCTGTTTACCGGCCGCCCGGCCCGCGGCATCAACAACCGTATCATGCGCGAGCTGGGGCCGATGAGCGCGCTGGCACCAGCGTTTCCGCTGGCGGGCGGGGCATTGATGCCGTTAAGGGCAATCACCGAGCCGCAGGGCAACAGCGACTTCAGCAACTTGTGGTCAGGGCAGGCGTTGCGGTTGGGGCGGCGTATGCCGGCCGAGGCGCTGACCCGGGAGATCGCGGCCAAGGCACTGGCCAGGGTTGCCGGGTAGACCGCGCCTGTGCGGCCTGCGGCAACCTTTCGTTAGCCCGCAATCACACCATCCTTGCGAATGCCCCCAGCAGCCCTTCCCGACAACTGGCCTATCGCTATATAGTTGTGAATATAACGATATCCCAAGGAGCTGCCTGCATGCGTATCCGCCCGTCTCACCTGGCCTTCACTGCCATGGCCAGTCTGTTTGCCTTCAACACCGCCTGGGCCGACGAGGTTCAAGTGGCCGTCGCGGCGAACTTCACGGCGCCCATCCAGGCCATTGCCAAGGACTTCGAACACGACACCGGCCATACACTGGTCGCGGCTTACGGCGCCACGGGGCAGTTTTACGCCCAGATAAAGAACGGCGCGCCCTTCGAGGTGTTCCTTGCCGCCGATGACACGACCCCGAAAAAGCTCGAGGAAGAAAAGCAGATCGTCCCCGGTTCACGCTTCACCTACGCCATCGGCACCCTGGCGCTGTGGTCGGCGAAAGAAGGCTACGTCGACGCCAAGGGCGAGGTGCTGAAACAAAACGCATTCAGCCACCTGGCCATCGCCAACCCCAAGGCCGCGCCATACGGCCTGGCCGCCACCCAGGTACTGGACAAACTGCAGCTTACCGCGGCCACCAAAGGCAAGATCGTCGAAGGCCAGAACATCACCCAGGCTTTCCAGTTCGTCTCCACCGGCAATGCCGAACTGGGTTTTGTCGCGCTGTCACAAATCTTCAAGGACGGTAAAGTGACCCAAGGCTCGGCCTGGATCGTACCGGCCAACCTGCACGACCCGATCCGCCAGGACGCCGTACTGCTCGACAAAGGCAAGGACAACGCTGCCGCCAAGGCCCTGATCGAATACCTGAAGGGGCCAAAGGCCGCCGCCCTGATCAAGTCCTACGGTTATAAAATCTGATGCCGCTGGATGCCAGTGACCTGGGTGCCATCTGGCTGACCGTTAAACTGGCCAGCCTGACCACGGTGATCCTGCTGATCATCGGCACGCCGGTCGCCTGGTGGCTGGCGCGCACGCGCTCCTGGCTACGCGGGCCAGTGGGCGCGGTGGTGGCGCTGCCGCTGGTGCTGCCACCGACCGTCATCGGCTTCTATCTGCTGATCGCCCTCGGCCCCCACGGCTGGCTCGGCCAGGCCACCCAGGCCATGGGCCTGGGCACCGTGGTGTTCAGCTTCACCGGCCTGGTCATTGGTTCGACCGTCTATTCCATGCCCTTCGTGGTCCAGCCGTTGCAGAACGCCTTTGCCGCCATCGGCCAGCGCCCGCTGGAGGTCGCGGCCACCTTGCGCGCCAGCCCGTGGGACTGTTTCCTCCATGTGGTGCTGCCGCTGGCGCGCCCCGGTTTCGTCACCGCCAGCATTCTCGGTTTCGCCCACACCGTGGGTGAATTCGGTGTGGTGCTGATGATCGGTGGCAACATCCCCGACAAGACGCGCGTGGTTTCGGTACAGATCTTCGATCACGTCGAGGCCATGGAATATTCACAAGCACACTGGCTGGCCGGCGCCATGCTGGTGTTCTCGTTCCTGGTGCTGCTGTTGCTGTACACCGGGCGCCGCGGTAAAGCCGGCTGGAGCTGAGATGACTGCATCGATAGTGGCGCGCCTGAACCTGCCACGTGACGACTTTACCCTGGACGTAGACCTGCACTTGCCCGGCCGCGGCATCAGTGCACTGTTCGGTCAGTCCGGCTCTGGCAAGACCACTTGCCTGCGCTGCCTGGCGGGGCTGGAGCGGGCTGCCAACGCCTATGTCGAGGTCAACGGCGAGGTCTGGCAGGACAGCAGCCGTGGTTATTTCCGCCCTCCCCACCTACGCCCGGTGGGCTATGTATTCCAGGAGGCCAGCCTGTTCCCGCACCTGTCGGTGCGCGCCAACCTGGAATTCGGCTGGCGCCGCCTGGCGGCCGCCGAACGCAAAGTCAGCCTGGGCCAGGCCAGCCAGCTGTTGGGTATCGGCCATTTGCTGGAGCGCCGCCCGGCGACTTTGTCGGGTGGTGAGGCGCAGCGGGTTGGCATCGCCCGCGCCCTGCTCAGCAGCCCGCAGCTGCTATTGATGGATGAGCCGCTGGCCGCCCTCGACGGCCCACGCAAGCGCGAGATACTGCCGTACCTGGAACGCCTGCACGGTGAGCTGGACATCCCGCTGGTGTATGTCAGCCACGCACAAGATGAGGTGGCACGCCTGGCCGACCACCTGGTGCTGCTGGAACACGGCCGAGCCGTGGCCAGCGGCCCCATTGGCGAAACCCTCGCCCGCCTCGATCTGCCGCTGGCCCAGGACGACGACGCCGGGGTGGTGTTCGAAGGCCGGGTGGTGGGGCACGACCCGCACTACGATCTGCTCGACCTGCGCCTGCCCGGCGAACATGGGCCCTTGCTACGCATCGCCCATGCCGCCCGGGCCATGGGCGACACCTTGCGGGTCAAGGTGCAGGCGCGTGACGTAAGCCTGGCACTGACAGCTGACAGCACCTCGAGCATCCTCAACCGTTTGCCGGTACAGGTGCGCGAAACCCGCCCCGCGGCCAACCCGGCGCATGTACTGGTCAGCCTGGACGCTGGCGGCAACCTGCTGCTCGCGCGCATTACCCGGTTTTCGGCAGAGCAGCTCGCCCTGCACGCGGGGCAGGTCGTGTACGCCCAGATCAAATCGGTGGCGCTACTGGGCTGAGCATACCTGGCACGCGTGTTGTCCATTGATCAGTGATCTGATCGAGGCCAAACACCATGCTCGACTGCCCTCTGCCGCGCAGTTTGCACTATGTCGAAGACAGCCAGCCAGGCCTGGCCCGGCGCCGTTGGCGCGACCGCTTCATCTACCTGGACGCCGATGGCGAACGGGTCCGCGACAAGGACACCCTGGCGCGCATTGCCGCCCTGGTGATCCCCCCGGCCTACACCGACGTGTGGATCTGTGCCGACCCCCAGGGCCACCTGCAGGCCACCGGCCGTGATGCGCGTGGCCGCAAGCAATACCGCTACCATGTGCAATGGCGCGAACTGCGCGACCAACACAAGTACGGCCGCATGCTGGCCTTCGCCCAGGTTTTGCCGAAACTGCGGGCACAACTGGAAACCTACCTGGCACGCCCAGGGCTGGACCGGGAAAAGGTCATGGCACTGGTGGTGAGCCTGCTGGACCACACGCTGATCCGCATTGGCAACCAGCGCTACCTGCGCGACAACCAGTCGTACGGCCTGACCACCCTGCGCAACCGCCACGTAGAGGTCAAGGGCAGCAGCATTCGCTTCCAGTTCCGCGGCAAGCGCGGTGTCGAGCACAACGTCACCCTCAATGACCGGCGCCTGGCCAACCTGCTCAAGCGCTGCATGGAACTGCCCGGGCAGGCGCTGTTCCAGTACCTGGATGCCGACGGCCAGCGCCATAGCGTCGGCTCGGCCGAGGTCAACCAGTTCCTGCAGCAACTCACAGGTGCCGACTTCACCGCCAAGGACTACCGCACCTGGGCTGGCAGCAGCCTGGCGCTGGACCTGCTCAGGCCGTTGGCCTGGGAACCGGAGGCCGAGGCCAAACGCCAGGTGGCCGCCATCGTTCGCCAGGTGGCCACGCGCCTGGGCAATACCCCGGCGGTCTGCCGCCGCTGCTACATCCACCCCGCCGTACTCGAACACTACGCCCTGGGCCGCCTGGCGGACTTGCCAAAGCACCGCGTACGCAAAGGCCTGGACCCTGAAGAGGTGGCTTTGCTGGTATTTCTTCAAGCCCTAGAGGAACAGGACGGTCATTAAGCCTGTCTATTTAAGCCATGATGCGAAGAAATTTCCCATTGGCCGCCAACGGCCCTATTCTTGCCACCGAGCACCTTGGCCGACAAATCGCTGACGGTTTGCTTTGGCACCTGCAAGTGAAGGTACGCAACAGAATTTTTCTGTCGGGGAATTACTATCCGCCGAAAGCGTCTTTAATGAGAAGGAACAGGGACCCGCTCCCGCCGCCGCGGCAGTTAGCCATGCGGACTTTATTATCACCAAGGAGAACTACATGCTGATACTCACCCGTAAGGTTGGCGAAAGTATCGTCATCAATGATGACATCAAAGTCACCATTCTGGGCGTCAAAGGGATGCAGGTGAGGATCGGTATCGATGCACCGAAGGATGTACAGGTCCATCGTGAAGAGATCTTCAAGCGTATCCAGGCCGGCAGCCCAGCCCCGGAAAAGCACGACGATTCACAGTGAACCCCGGCTGACCAAGCGCATGGATGCGCTCGGCCGCAGGCTTCAGGCTTTCAGTAGCTCACGCACCTTCGCAATCATCTTGTCCATATCGAATGGCTTGTCGAAAATGGCCTCGAACAGGGCAGGACAGACCTGGCTGGCCTGTGCGCCACTCATGAGAATGACTGGCACCTCGCGCAGCGCCGAGCAGTCACGCATGGCGCGCACCAGCTCCTCGCCATTGAGCACCGGCATCATGTAGTCGGTGATCACCAACTGCACGCTCTCGGCCACAAGCATTTCCAGCGCCTTCTTGCCGTTGATGGCCTTTTTCACCTCGTAACCTTCCTCCTCCAGGGCGAAGGCCAGGATATCGGCGATCAAGTATTCGTCATCGACGATCAGAATGGTGTTCATTGCCCCGCCTGTCACCCGCCGTCCTGCGGCACCGGCGTACCCGAAAGCACCCCGCTGTTGCCGGCGAACGCCTTGTGTAGCGTGATGCCCTGGGGCCCGATCAGCAGCTCGTGCAAGGCCGGGTCATGGTGGCTGTCACGCACCTTGAGGATCGACAGCATACGCCGCAGCTGCGAGTCCAGTTCCACAAAGCGCATCAGCATCAGGTTGTCGACGATGCTCGACAGGTCCGGCGCCGGTGCGCTGATCTCGGCGCCGAAAATATCGCGCATTTCCCAGGTCAGCATCACGCTGACGCCGCGCGCGCGCAGCTCACCGGTCAACGCGCGAAAGAACGCATTGAGGCGGGCCGGGTCGGTGGCCAGGCGGCTGAATGCCCCCAGGCTGTCGATCACCACGCGCTTGCTGCCCAGTGCGGCGACCCGCTCCAGCAGCCGCGCGCCCACCTGGTCGAGCAACCCCTCTGTGGTGGGTTGCCAACACAATTGCAAACTGCCGCTTTGCTCCATCGCGGCAAAGTCGTACCCCAGCGATGCGGCCTTGCTGCGCAGGCGCTCGGGCGTTTCATAGAAGCCGAAATGCAAGCCTGGCGCTTGCGCGGTACTGGCGCCAAGAAATGCCAGGCACAACGAGCTCTTGCCAATACCGGACGGGCCGATCAACAAGCTGACCGAACCGTTCGCCAGCCCGCCGCCCAGCATTTCATCGAACGTGGGTACCCCGCTGGTGACGCGCCCCACATTGCCGCCGGCGACCTGGCTGGGTTGGCTGAACAGCGCTTCCAGGCGCGGAAACACGTGCATGCCGGCCTCGTCGATCAGGCACTCGTGGCGCCCCGACAACGCCCCACTGCCGCGGGTTTTGCGTAACTGGACATGGCGCACGGCACGGCTGCCCAGTAACTGCTCACCCAGCTCGATGACCCCATCGACCATGGTGTGCTCAGGGCTCCCCTCCTCCAGCCGGGCGCTGGTCAGCAGCAACACGGTACAACCCGCGAACGCCGCGTGGCCTTGCAGTTCGGAGACGAACTTCTTGGTGTCGAGCGTGGTGTGTGCACGGGCGCGGGCATTGAGCACGCCGTCGACGATCAGCAGGCTGGCCTTTTGCCGGGTGATTTCCTGGCGCAGCAAGCGCACCACAGCCTCCAGCCCTTCCTGCTCCAGGGTGTCGAAAGCGCTGACGAACTGGATCTGGTCACCAATCAACCCCTGGTCGAAGAACGCGAGCGTCGACAGGTACTGGAACAAGCGTTCATGTGACTCGCTGAGCAAGGTAGCCACCAGCACCCGACCACCGTCACGCACGTGGTTATGGGCCAGCTGGTTGGCAAGAATGGTCTTGCCGGCACCCGGTGGCCCTTGAACGATGTAGGAGGCGCCAGCCACCAGGCCACCCCTGAGCAACGCATCGAGCCCGTCGATGCCCGTTATCAGCCGCCTGAGTGCCTGTGCCATGTTGTCTACCTGTCGAGTGGGCTGGGTGCCTGGTTCTGATACATTGGCAGATAAAGTTGCATGCAAGTTCCACGACCCGGCGCGCTATCGACACGAATAGCGCCGCCGCTCTGCCTGGCGAAGCCGTACACCTGGCTAAGGCCCAGGCCAGTACCCTTGCCAAAGGGCTTGGTGGTGAAGAATGGCTCGAAGATGCGTGGCAGCACTTCGGGCGCGATACCCTCGCCACTGTCCTCCACCCCAAAGCACACAAAGCGGCCGTGCAGCCCTTCCACCTCGCCGGCCAAGTCGACCAGCTCCACCCTCAGGTCGATATGGCCATTGCCGCTGATGGCGTCGCGGGCATTGAACAACAGGTTGAGCAAGACCATTTGCAGCTGCCCGGCATCGACTTCGATCAGCGGCAGGTCCGGTTGCAGCACCACCGTCAGCGTGATCGCACTGGGTAACGCATGCTCCAGCAGGCCACGGGTGGCGGCAACCAGGGCAGCCGGTGCAACACTGGCCACATCGAGCTGGCGGTGGCGGGCGAAGCTGAGCAATTGCTGAGTCAGCTCGGTGCCGCGCTGCCCGGCATCGATGATGTGCTGCAGCATGCGCTGCGCCCGCACCGGGTCCTGGGTAGTCTGCGCCAGGCGTGCCGAGCTGAGAATGATGGTCAGCATGTTGTTGAAGTCGTGCGCCAGGCCACCGGTCAACTGGCCAAGCGCCTCAAGCTTCTGCGCCTGGAACAGCTGGGCGCGCATGGCATCCAGTTGCATGGCAGACTCACGACGGTCGGTAATGTCACGGGTGACCTTGGCAAGGCCGACGATCTGGCCGTCTTCGTCGCGAATCACATCCAGCGCGGCCAACGCCCAGAACTGCGTGCCATCCTTGCGTACCCGCCAGCCTTCATCCTGTGCCACACCCTGCTCGAGCGCCTGGCGCAGCAGGCACTCAGGGCGGCCGTCAGCGCAGTCCTGCGGGGTAAAAAACAGCGAAAAGTGCCGGCCGACCACTTCGTCGGCGCTGTAACCCTTGATCCGTTGCGCGCCTGCATTCCACGACACCACATGCCCAGAAGGGTCGAGCATGTAGATGGCATAGTCCACCACCGACTGAACCAGCTGTTCATAACGGTGGGCGGGCATGTCGGGGCGGTCGATGCTATCAGCTGAAACCATGCATACTCCACTGGCACAGCAGGAAGGACAAAATGAACGTAACCCGGTGTGCCCAGCCTTGAGCCATCCCTTGACACTCTTGGATCCAACCAATCTGTAACAGTGGCTTAATGACTGCAACGTGTCAATTGCCCATTACAACTGCCCTCTCATCTGTAGATCATAGGTGCTGCGGTTGACTCAACTATAACAATGGGTTATAAAGCGCGCTTGATTGCAAAGCCCTTCTGCTTAGAAGCGAGCCGGTCGTTCACGACCCCTTCAAGCGTGCGAGTGTGGTGGAATTGGTATACACAGCAGACTTAAAATCTGTCGGCGTGAGCCTTGCGGGTTCGAGTCCCGCCACTCGCACCAAATTCCCCTGAAAAGGCGCCTGCATGGCGCCTTTTTAGCGTCTGGCAGCAATGTTTTGCGCAGCTGCTAAAGTGGAGCATACATTTGTCCACTGGAACGCCGCCATGCGCTACTCCCTATTCGATGGTCAACGCGACATCATCATCCTGCTTGCCCGCGTGCTGTTGATGATCCTGTTCGTCTTGTCAGGCTGGGCCAAACTGACCGGTTTCGACGGGACCGTCGCCTACATGACCTCCCTGGGTGCACCCGCCCCGATGCTGGCGGCCGCAATTGCGGTACTGATGGAGTTCGTGGTCGCCATCCTGCTGATCGTTGGCTTCTATACCCGGCCACTGGCAGCACTGTTCGCGCTGTTCGTGCTGGGCACCGCGCTGATCGGCCACCCTTTCTGGAACATGGTCGACCCCGAACGCAGCGCCAACATGACCCAGTTCCTGAAGAACATGGCCATTATGGGTGGCCTGATGCTATTGGCCGTGAGCGGCCCTGGGCGCTTCTCCGTAGACGGGCGCTGAGTCACTCGTCGCAGTCATCGAACCACGCCGGGTGCTCGAGCCGCTCTTCATCAAGGTCATCGAAGTCACCCGGCGTTTCGTCTTCCTCCAGCTCATCCTCGGCGCCCTGGGCGTCCGCCTCGTGTTCCACGTCGTCGCCATAGAGGAATTCGTGATCGAGAAGATGATCGTGCTCCGGCTCGTGAAGGTCGTCTTGGTCGCGCATGCTGGCTCCTGAAGTGTTTGGCAGGCCTGTATAGGCCGATCGAGGTGCCGGGTCAATGGGGGCTATTAATGCACCGTTAATGCCACCGGCCCAAGCTGCAGGCTCTCCCTTCAAACGTTGCTTGCCCGCCTTCATGGCGGGCTTTTTTTCGCCCCGCCAATGACTCCGCCCCAAATGACAGGCTGATCACCTGCGCTTCACGAAATACCGACATCTGCTTGCGCACACTGACCCCGCTCCGTACGTTCTTGCAGCCCGCCGCACATTTGCCGCGGGCTTTTCTTTGTTCGACAGCCTGTGGCTGCTCACCCTCATGATCTGGAGCAGTTTTCCCCTCGCGCGCAAGGTCTATGCTGATCCGGCCATCACTCAAGCTCATTCGGATAGACACGGAGGCTCCTATGAAAGCTGCTGTTGTTGCGCCAGGCCGTCGCGTGGACGTTGTCGAGAAAACCCTGCGCCCACTGGAACACGGCGAAGCGCTGCTGAAGATGCAATGCTGCGGGGTATGCCATACCGACCTGCATGTCAAAAATGGCGACTTCGGTGACAAGACCGGTGTCGTGCTGGGTCACGAAGGCATTGGAGTGGTTCAGGAGGTAGGCCCCGGTGTCACTTCGCTCAAGCCCGGCGACCGCGCCAGCGTTGCCTGGTTTTACCAGGGCTGTGGGCACTGCGAATACTGCACCAGTGGCAACGAAACACTGTGCCGCGAAGTGAAGAATTCCGGCTACACCGTCGACGGCGGCATGGCCGAGGCCTGCATCGTCAAGGCCGACTACTCGGTCAAGGTGCCTGATGGCCTCGACTCTGCAGCGGCCAGCAGCGTCACCTGCGCCGGCGTCACCACCTACAAGGCCGTGAAAAGCTCCAACATTCGCCCCGGCCAGTGGATCGCCATCTATGGCCTCGGTGGCTTGGGCAATCTGGCCCTGCAATATGCGAAGAATGTGTTCAACGCCAAAGTGATTGCCATCGACGTCAACGACGAGCAACTGCGCTTCGCCAGCGAGATGGGCGCCGACATGGTGGTCAACCCCCGCACCGAGGATGCAGCGAAAGTCATTCAGGCCAAGACCGGTGGTGCCCATGCAGCCGTGGTTACGGCAGTAGCCAAAGCCGCATTCGACTCGGCGGTAGACGCCCTGCGTGCCGGTGGCCGCCTGGTTGCGGTCGGCCTGCCCTCCGAAGCCATGAACCTGAACATCCCCCGCCTGGTACTGGACGGCATCGAAGTAGTCGGCTCGCTGGTGGGCACCCGCCAGGACTTGCAGGAGGCCTTCCACTTTGCCGCAGAAGGCAAAGTCGTGCCCAAGGTGACACTCCGGCCGATCGAAGACATCAACCAGATCTTCGACGAGATGCTGGAAGGCAAGATCAAAGGCCGCATGGTGATCCAGTTCGAAGGTTGACCTGCTGACTACGCGCCGAACATTACCACTGCACAGCCCGCAGACAATCCGTTGCGGGCTTCGCTTCCACCGGTCAGTTTCTGCCCATTGGGGCAACGCTCAAGTTCGACCGCGCGTTCATGCCCTGTAGCAAAGGGGTCACCCCGTCCACGAGTGGCGACGTTGCGCACGCATGGCTACGAATACATTGATGATTGCCAGCACCGACAAACACTTGGCCGGCCGGCCCACCCTCATGCGGGCAATCGGCAGCCGCTTCTTTGAGAATCTTGTCCAACGATTCAACCATGCTGGAATAATCCATTCCTGACTCCGTCGTTGGTGAACATCGCTTACGTTCAACCATAGCTGAGAAACATTTCAACAGTACGCTGGGAAATACCCTGATACAGACCACTCCCTTCGGTGATGCTGACCGATCACCGGCATACCAGGTTCAAAGAAAAATCTCGCACTGTTCGACGTGAGGGTTTTGAATGGTCTGTACGGCTTGTACTTGCAGGAGACAGCAATGACCATTCGCAGCCTGGCCAGAATTCTTCCCCAAGACCCCAGCCGTCCAGGCTGGGTGCTTGGATGGGGTGTACTAAGAGACCGCTACCCCTGGCATTTTGTCGATGTCTATGCCGACCAGCAAACAGCACAGGCAGAGGCGCGGCGGCGCGGCGCGGGCTATGTGGTCGAGCATGGGTCACACCGGCTGGGGTCGAAGGAATTCATCTGTGGAACGAGCCTGCCGGAAGGCTAGCGCTGCGTTACTCGCTGCTGCGCACAAAAATCCGACAGAGTGACCAGGGCATCACCGCCGCGTGAGCTAAAGTTCTTGATGAACACACGCAACGTGAGATACCCATCATGATAAAAAGTGAAGCAGAAGAGGTGATCGAGCGTATCAGGCAGGATCTCGAGAAGCATGGTGTGAATATCGGCTTTGTACAAGAAGTTACCATACCGTATTTCGGTTGTGACCTTGACCACTACGTTGCGCAGGTCAGCGAGGCGCCAGGGAACTTGGTCAAGCGCATCCTGATACACGATGAGGCCTTATGGAGGGTGTTCAGGCGAGGTGATGTGCCTCGCTGCAAGATCAGTGAATGCCAATGCCGAGGCGAGCTGTTCGGCATGCCCATCATGATAGAGCCAAGAACCGATGACTCTTACACCATCCTGTACAACAACGGTCAAACAGGGTTTTGAGCTAACCGACGTACCCTCCGCAGGCTTTTAGCCTGCGGAGAACTCAAGCCGAGGCGCGACTCAGCATTTTACCTTCCACAACTGGTCAATTCGCGTCGTGTAGGATTGGCTCATCATCTCCCTCTTCATGCCCCAATCCGGCACCGCGGGCACACTGGCAGTGCGCACTGTACCCCTCCCCCAGCGCCCATTGATGTCGTCCATGACCGCCATCAATCGGTCGCACGCCACCGACTGCTTCAGGGCAAAAAGATCTTCTGAAAATTCGCCCGGTTGTCGAAGGTCCATCAACAGCACCTCGGCCTTGCTGTAGCGAAACCCGGGGCGGAAGATTTGCTCGACCGCTGCCGTAGCCAGCCCGGTCATGAGCAGTGTGTCGCAGGTCGGATAGGGCAGCTCCACCAATGCTCCCTGGGCGTGGTGTGGCTCCTGCGGGTTGAACATGCCGGTGCGGATGCTGACGCGCATGCGCTTGCACAGCGAACCCTGGGCACGCAATTTTTCCGCCGCACGGCCAACGTAGGTGGCCACTGCCTGCTTGATCGGCGCCAGGTCAGCAAGCCGCCTGCCGAACATGCGGCTGCAGCATATTTCCTGCTTCGGCGGCTCGACCTCATCCAGCTCAAGGCAGGGCGTACCGGCCAGCTCCCGGGCCGTTTTCTCCACGACCACGCTGAACTTGCGTCGCAGCGTCCAGGCATCGGCCCTGGCCAGGTCCATCGCCGTATGGATGCCCATTGCCTCGAAGTGCGCGGCCATGCGCCGGCCAACACCCCACACCTCCTTCACCTTGGTATTGCGGAGCACCCAGTCGCGCTTGAACGCATCGGTAATGTCCACAACCCCGCCCGTCTGGGCCTGTATGCGCTTGGCCGTATGGTTGGCCAGCTTGGCGAGCGTCTTCGTACCGGCGATGCCAACGCCAACCGGGATGCCCGTGCATTGAAAGACTCTTGAACGCACATTTCGCCCAAACAGGGTCAGGTCGCCCTGAATTCCGGACAGGTCAGCGAAGCACTCGTCGATACTGTAGACCTCGGCGGCAGGCACCATCGACTCGATCAGCGACATGACGCGCTCGCTCATGTCGCCATACAGCGCGTAATTGCTACTGAAAGCCTTGATGCCGTGGCGGCGTAATTTGTCCTTGGCCTGGAAATACGGTTCGCCCATCTTCACGAAGGGTTTTGCGTCGTATGACCTGGCAATCACGCAGCCGTCATTGTTGCTCAGCACCACGATCGGGGTCTTGGCCAGGTCGGGCCTGAACACACGCTCGCAGCTCGCGTAGAACGCATTGCAGTCGATGAGCGCGAAAACCGGGTCACTGCGCATGGTCACGAACGCTGTAACGCACAACGCCCCATACCACGAAGTCATCCCCTTCCATGATGTACCGCGCCGGGTAAGCGGGGTTTTCAGACTTGAGGATCACCACCCCGTCGCGGCGGTGCAGGCGCTTGCACACCGGCTCGCAGTTGACCGCGGCAATGACGATGTCGCCGTGCTCCGCCTCACGGCCACGGTCTACGATGACCAGATCACCTGAGTAGATGCCAGCGCCTTGCATGCTGTCGCCTTCAACTTTCACCAGATACACATGGGGTGCGCGGATGTCGAACAGCTCATCCAGGGAAATATGGCCTTCCAGGTGGTCTGCGGCAGGCGAAGGGAAACCGGCCGGAACGTGGAACGAGTACTGCGGGAAGGATTCGGTGCCGCCAGTCGGCGGACCGAGATAGGTGATGGTCATGACGGAAAGTCCAATGCAAACTGTATGCATATACAGTAAATCCGGCATTGGGCATGCGGTCAATCACGCACGGCGAAAATTCTGACGGACGAGAGGTGGATTATGTGCGGGCGCTACTCGATCTACGAGTCGATGGATCACTACCTGCGCCAGCTCGCGCTGGACCTGGTGGTGATCAATGGCTACGACCACGAGCCGATCAACCGCTACAACGTTGCGCCGTCCACGCGCGTGGAACTCGTTCGCCAGCGTGGTGACGGTTTGTACGTGGATCGGGTCAAGTGGGGTTGGTCGCCTGCCTGGGCCAAAGGCAAGCGCCCGGATCCGATCAATGCTCGAGCCGAGACGGCAGTGACAGGTAAGTTCTTCAAGGCGCTTTGGCCGAACGGCAGAGCCCTGGCGCCTGCCAATGGTTGGTTTGAGTGGCTCGCGGATCCAGCGGACCCAAAGCGCAAGCAGCCCTGCTACATCACCAGTGCCGACGGCGGCCCGCTTTTCTTTGCGGCGCTGGCAGAGGTGCACCACGGCGTGGCACCGGATGAGCGCGATGGCTTCGTGATCATCACTGCAGCCGCAGACCAGGGGCTTATCGACATCCACGACCGAAAGCCTCTGGTGCTGACGCCGCAACTGGCAAGGGAATGGCTGGACCCCGCCACATCGGCGCAACGTGCGGCGACGATCATCGAAAAAGGCTGCCGCCCCGCACAGGATTTCCGCTGGTTTCCGGTTGGAAAAGCAGTGGGCAATGTTCGCAACGAGGGGGCGGAGTTGATAGAGCCTGCCAATGATCGGGACCGTCAGGGGGACCTGGGGTTTTGAAGCGGGTAGCCGGGCTTCCCGCTTCGCAGGCGCTCATTAGCCTGCTTCCTCCACCTGCTTGTAAATGCGAAATCCCCGTGCCTGATAATTTTGAAGGGCAGCAGGATGGTCAAGTGTGCACGTGTGCACCCATACCCGCTCTGTGCCAGGCCACTCCCATGCAGATAGGGCGGCGTGGCTCAACAGCGCCCCGCCGAACCCGCACCCAATGAACTGCGGCGCCAGCCCGAAATATCGGATCTCACTGTTACGGCCATCGGGGCGATAAAGCTCGTAGTAGCCGGCAATTGCACCTCGGTGGTAGGCAACCCACGTTCGATGGCAATCCTGCTCAACGAGTGCCTGCCAATCGGCGTCATGCCAGGTATCAAGATCGCCCCATTCCCAGGACGCGCCTACGAGCTGGTAGAGGAATTTGTTGAATAGCGCCTGAGGCACTTCGCACTCGATAATCTGTAGGTCATGCCGCTGGGGCTTTGCCTGCAGGTCTGAAGCCGAAGTCATTTCCAAGTAGTAGGTAGTGCAAGAACGATTCATTACGGGCACCCTTTGCTCCCTTTCGTGCGCAGACAAGCATGCCAGCAACAGCTTGATTTCGGCCAGCCCGCACGTGCGCCTCGTAAGGGGCGCAAGACAGCGTCATGGCCGGGGCTCAGCAGTACGCAATCAGGCGTAGGGCTAATGCCTGTCAGTTACGTAATTTGGGGCCGCTTTGCGGCCCTTCGCGGGCACGCCCGCTCCCACAGGGGATCGCGCATTTCTTGAGTTCAGCGCTTGAAACGTGTGGGAGCGGGCGTGCCCGCGAAGGGCTGCAAAGCAGCCCCAGTAACGCTTAACTGACAGGCATTAGCGGTAGGTGCCATTAGTTAAGGCACTTTTGGCATTTTTTGACGCGCAAATAAAAACCCCGCAGACGTTAATCTGCGGGGCTTTCGAATGGTGGAGGCCGAGGTCGGAATCGAACCGGCGTAGACGGATTTGCAATCCGGAGCATAACCACTTTGCTACTCGGCCTCAAAGTCGGACATAGCAGCTTGCGCTTTGCTATCCCCTTGAAACACTGAACCTTTTCAAGGTTCGCTGCGTTTCGATGGGCGCCATTATGTCTTCATTCTTTTAACCTTGCAACCCCCTCGACGAAAAAAAATTTCAACGGGTTCAAGGTGTTAGCGCAGGCGGCCGAGTTTGCTCCACAAACCCACCAAGGTGTTCTCCACCGCGCCACTGGCTGCCACGCCGATTCGTTCCTGCAGGCTTTTACGCTCGGCATAGTGCAGGTGGAACAGGTTGGCGCTGCGGGCACGTTCGCTCAGGTACTCGTCGCTGGTCTGCAGGGTATCCACCAACTGGCGGTTCAGGGCCGCCACGCCTAGCCACACTTCACCGGTAGCCACTTCGTCGATGTGCAATTGCGGGCGATAGCGGGCAACGAAGTCCTTGAACAACTGGTGGGTGATGTCGAGGTCTTCCTGGAACTTCTCCCGGCCTTTCTCGGTGTTTTCGCCGAATACGGTCAAGGTGCGCTTGTATTCGCCGGCGGTCAGCACCTCGAAATCGATGTCGTGTTTCTTCAGCAAGCGATTGACGTTGGGCAGTTGCGCCACCACGCCGATCGAACCCAGTACGGCGAATGGCGCACTGACGATCTTGTCGCCGATACAGGCCATCATGTAACCACCGCTGGCAGCCACCTTGTCGATGCACACGGTCAGCGGGATGCCTGCCTGGCGAATGCGCGCCAGCTGGGAGGCGGCCAGGCCGTAGCTGTGCACCAGACCACCGCCGCTTTCCAGGCGCAGTACCACTTCATCGCGTGCGGTAGCGAGGGTCAGCAGGGCAGTGATTTCATTGCGCAGGCTTTCAGTGGCCGAGGCCTTGATGTCGCCATCGAAGTCCAGGACGAACACCCGGCCCTGCTCGTCGGCCTTGCCTTTACCCTTCTTCTGTTGTTTCTCCGCCTTGGCCTGCTGCTTGCGCAGCGCCTTTAGCTGGGCCTTGTCGAGCAAGCCGGATTCCAAGCGCTCGCGCAGGTCCTTGTAGAACTCGTTCAGACGGGTGACCTGCAACTGCCCACCCGATTTGCGCCGCCCTTTGCCACGCAGCCCGGCGATGGCCGATAACACCACCAGAATGGCGATGACCAGGGTGGCGGTTTTGGCGAGAAAGCTTGCGTATTCGGCAAGAAACTCCACGTTGACTCCTTAAATACCAGCGCCATCACGGCGCGTAACTGTTGCAAGCATACCGGTGCATCTAGCGTGCTGCCAGCGTACGCAAACGCTGGCAACATCTTTCAAACAACCTTTTCAAACGCTTGTATGTTTTTCGTTGACAGCCTCTGTGCCGCGTCCTAACCTCGCAGCAACCTCCTACAGGCCGGAACCTTCCGTGGGCAACCTCTACCTGATCCGACACGGCCAAGCCTCTTTCGGTGCCGCTGACTACGACGTACTTTCGCCAGTGGGCGAACGTCAGAGCCTGGCGCTGGGCGAACACCTGGCCCAACTCGGCGTGCGGCTGGACCGCTGCGTAGCTGGGGACCTGCGCCGCCAGCAGGACACCGCGCGCCTGGCGCTGCAGGCCTTGCACGCTACGGGTTGCCCGGTACCCGCTGTAGAGACCGACGTGGCATTCAACGAGTTCGATGCCGACGGTGTTATCCGGGCCATGCTGCCTGGGCTGCTGCCGGCAGAGCCCGATGCGCTGCAAGTGCTGCGCAACGGTGCCGAGCACCGCAGCGAGTTCCAGCGCCTGTTCGCACTGATGGTGCAGCGCTGGCACGATGGCGAGCACGGCGGCGATGACCTGGAAACCTGGCAGGCCTTCACCGGCCGTGTGCACGCCGGCCTGCAACGCGTGCTGGATGCAGCCGGCAGCGGCGACAACATCGCTATCTTCACCTCGGGGGGCACCATTGCTGCCCTGCTCCACCTGGTGACCCGTATCACCCCCAGCCAGGCGTTCGCGCTGAACTGGCAGATCATCAACACGTCGCTCAGCCAGCTGAAGTTTCGCGGCCGCGACGTGGCGTTGGCTTCCTTCAACAGCCAGGCCCATGTGCAGCTGTTGAGGGCGCCGGAGCTTGTCACTTACCGATAAAGCCGGCTAGTTATGTCCCTGCGGGGACGTGTAAATCACTCAATAAGGAATGCGCCATGACCTCCGTAGCTGATGCCGTCAAAAAGATGCAAGAGAAGTTCAACCCATCCGCTGCCGCCGGCCTGGACCTGGTGTTCGGCTTCAACATCACCGATGAAGACAAGCACTACGCACTGATCGTCAAGGACGGCACCTGCGAACTGCAGGAAGGTGAAAACCCGGATGCCAACTGCACCCTGGTGATGGACAGCGAAACCCTGAAGGGCATCGTCAGTGGCGAAACCGACGGCATGCAGGCCTTCATGGGCGGCAGGCTGCGCGTAGAAGGCGACATGATGTTGTCGATGAAGTTGAGCGAACTGTTCCCATCCTGAAGGCCGGGAGCAGCGCATGATCGAAAACCGAAGCCTGACCGGCTTCGGTTTTTTTTTTGCCTGCACCACCCATCAATGGCTGCATCAAGGCAGCTGATCGTACAGCAACACCCCCACCTATTACGCACCTGGGACGCTTGTTCCATAACGGGCAGGCCATTAGATTAGCCAATAGTTCCTGCGATCGAGAATAAGGAAAACGCATGACGCTCACCGACCAGTCCACCCAGGCACGCCCCGGCGAAGAGCTCGACGCGGGCGTCATCGATTCTTATCTGAAGGCCAACATCGCCGGCCTTGATGGCCAGCCCAGCATCAGCCAGTTTCCGGGCGGCGCTTCCAACCTCACCTACCTGGTCAGCTACCCTGGTCGCGACCTGGTGCTGCGCCGCCCGCCGTTCGGCCAGAAGGCCAAGTCCGCCCACGACATGGGCCGCGAGTTCCGTATCCTCAACCAACTGAACAGCGGCTTCCCGTACTGCCCAAAGGCCTACGTACACTGCACCGACACCAGCCTGATCGGCAGCGAATTCTATGTGATGGAACGGGTCAAGGGCGTCATCCTGCGCTCGGACATTCCGGCTGAACTCAAGCTGGATGCCGAGCGCACCGAAACCTTGTGCAAAAGCTTCATCGATCGGCTGGTCGAACTGCACCAGGTGGACTACAGCGCCTGCGGCCTGGCCGACCTGGGCAAGCCGGAAGGCTACGTGCAGCGCCAGGTAGAAGGCTGGACCAACCGTTACGAGAAGGCCCTGACACCGGATGCGCCGCACTGGCAACACGTGACCGCCTGGCTGCACGAGAAAATGCCCGCCGACCACCCGCGGCCCGGCATCGTGCACAACGATTACCGCTTCGACAACGTGATCCTCGACGCGGACAACCCTATGCGCATCATCGGTGTACTGGATTGGGAAATGGCCACCCTGGGTGACCCTTTGATGGACCTGGGCAACAGCCTCGCCTACTGGATCGAAGCCGGTGACCCGGCCCCAGTGCAACTCATGCGCCGCCAACCCAGCAATGCACCAGGGATGCTCAGCCGTCGGCAGTTCGTTGACTACTACGCCGAGCGGGCCGGAATACGCCTGGAAAACTTCGATTTCTACTACTGCTACGGCCTGTTCCGCCTGGCCGGCATCGTCCAGCAGATCTACTACCGCTACTACCACGGCCAGACCCAGGACAAGCGCTTCGCCCAGTTCATCCACATGAACCGCTTGCTGGAACAGATGACCCTGCAGGTCATCGCCAAGTCCAGCCTTTGAGCCCCGCCCACCACGGATTACAAGGAAAACAGCATGCCCAAGACCCACCTGTTCGACCTCGATGGCAAAATTGCCTTCGTTTCCGGCGCTAGCCGTGGCATTGGCGAGGCCATTGCGCACTTGCTGGCGCAGCAAGGTGCCCACGTGATCGTTTCCAGCCGCAAGCTGGAGGGCTGCCAGCAAGTTGCGGACGCCATCACCGCTGCAGGGGGCAAGGCTACGGCGGTGGCCTGCCACATCGGTGAACTGGAGCAGATCCAGCACGTGTTTGCCGGCATCCGCGAGCAGTTCGGGCGCCTGGATGTGCTGGTCAACAACGCCGCCACCAACCCGCAATTCTGCAACGTGCTGGACACCGACGCGGGCGCCTTTCAGAAAACCGTGGACGTCAACATCCGCGGTTACTTCTTCATGTCGGTCGAGGCCGGCAAGCTGATGCGCGAACATGGCGGCGGCAGCATCATCAACGTGGCCTCGATCAACGGGGTTTCGCCAGGCCTGTTCCAGGGTATCTATTCGGTAACCAAGGCAGCGGTCATCAACATGACCAAAGTGTTCGCCAAGGAATGCGCCCAGTTCGGTATCCGCTGCAACGCCCTGCTGCCGGGCCTCACGGACACCAAGTTCGCCTCGGCGCTGGTGAAGAACGATGCCATTCTCAACACGGCCTTGCAGCAGATCCCCCTCAAACGCGTGGCCGACCCCAAGGAGATGGCCGGCGCGGTGCTCTACCTGGCCAGCGATGCCTCCAGCTATACCACCGGCACCGCGCTGAACGTCGACGGTGGTTTTCTGTCCTGATCAGGTTTTGACCGCCACCAGGGTATAGCTCAGGGGCAGGCGTGCGGGCTGTTCGCGAAGGCGATACTCGCCGTCGTCGCCCTTGATCATCTGCCCTGGCAGCGCCTCCCAGGGAATGCTCTGGTGCTCGACCAGCGTGGTCAGGTGCAGGCCGTGGCTCAGCAAGGCACTGATCACCTCGCCAAGACCGTGGTTCCATTCGTGGGTTTCGCTGTGAGCCAGCCGCTGATCGGTTTCGACGTAAGTCTGGTCGCTATGCCACACCGTTGGCTCCTGCTGCTCGAAATAGGGGTATTCGAGCTGCAAGCGGTCCTGGTGGTCCTCGTTGACAGCCATCAGCATGGGGTGGCCATCGCGCAGGAACAGCCGCCCGCCCGGTTTCAGCAAGGCCGCGACGGTACGGGCCCAGGGCTCGATGCGAGGCAGCCAGCAGAGCGCGCCAATACCGGTGTAGACCAGATCGAAGGTGCGCCCTGGCAGCGCCTTGTCAGCCGCGTAAACATCAGACTCGACATACTCGATAGACGTTTTGCAGCGTGCTGCCAACACCCTGGCCTCGGCCAACGAAGCGGCAGAATAGTCCAACCCGCACACCTGTGCGCCAAGGCGGGCCAGGGAGAGGGTGTCGGTGCCGATGTGGCACTGCAGGTGGATCACATCAAGGCTGTCGATATCGCCCAACAATGGCAAATCAAAACGCACGGTGTCGGACAGCCGGTCGCGGTCGCGGACGAGCTGTTCGATTGCGTAGTCCTTCGAGGCAGCATGCAGCGGGGCGCGTTCATCCCAACTGGCACGGTTGAGTTGCAGGGAATGGTCCATGGTGTCTTCCTTGAATGCGAGCAATTGATGCTAGACGCCGCACTCACTGGCCGACAGAACTACCTTGCAAAAAAATGTAAACCAGCTGTCTCTGTCCGCCAAAGGGTAGCCAAATCCCCTTACAAGCAGGTCGCTGCCGCTGCCCGGCGCTGCAGCGCCACGCCGTCGTGCTTCTGCGCGTAGTAGTCGACCCGCGTGCCACCGGCCTGCGGGTACACATCCACGAACGCTTCGGCTTCACGCGTATACACCGTCAACCCACCCTGCTTGCGCGGCTGCAGGTAGCCACTGGCATCGTCACCGAACACCCTCTCTTCCTGCCAGCTGTACTGAATGCACTGGGCCACCAGCTCTGGCGCCTTCTGCGAGTCGAGCTGCGCCGTCGGCTTGCCGCCGCGGGCAGTGTCCATGGTCGCAGCAGCACAACCAACCAGCATCAGCGCCGCAGCCATCGGCAGAATCGCACGCATGTTCCATCCTCGGGGGTTTGAAAAAGAAGCGACTCTAGCATTGGCACGCAGCGCGAGTGAATTGTCACGCGTATTCCGCTGTCGCAGACAATACAAGCCGTCATAAGGACATTGCCATGAAACTGCACTATCTACTGTTAGCCGCCCTGCCCTGCCTGCCATTGGCCGCCACCGCTGCCCCCTCGAGCGAAGAAAGCGTCACTGCGCCGGAAACCCACAACCGCGAGCTGAAGGTCGGTGACAAAGCGCCAGACCAGTACAAGCGTGACGAGGAAGCCATCAAGAACTGGAAAGCCAAGGGCCTGCCACAGCCTGAGAAGGAAAGCCACTGGGTGCGCATGGGCGATCACTATGTGCTGATACAGATTACCAACGGCGTGGTGCTGGCCATTCAGCCTGCGTCCTGATTCAACCCGCTGCGTCCAGCGCCACCATGTGCACGGTGTCGCGCCCGGCGGCCTTGGCGTGGTAAAGCGCCGCATCGGCCTGCGCCAACAGGCTGGCGGTGCTGTCTTTGTTCCCCGGCACACCGCACCACAGGCCAACGCTGAAACGTAGCTCGATGTGGTCACCGGCAAACCGGGCCGGGCTGCGCGCAATGGCCTCGCGCAGCCCTTGCACGGCAGTCAGCGCCCCGGCGCGGTCGGTAGCAGGCAGCAGCAACAGAAACTCCTCTCCACCGTAACGCCCGAGGCTATCGCCCTGGCGCAGGCGTTGCTGCAACTGGCGTACGCAATGGCACAACACTTCGTCACCGGCCAAGTGCCCATACAAGTCGTTGATGCGCTTGAAATGGTCGATATCGATCATCGCCACCGCAAGGCTCGCCTGCTGCCCGCGTGCGCGGTCCAGTTCGCTGGCAAAGCGCTCGAGAATCGCCCGACGGTTGAGGGTACCGGTGAGCACATCATGCAAAGCCAGGTGCTGCAGGCGCGATTCACTGCGCTCCTTGGCCATCAGCACCAGCCCGATCGAATACATCATGACCGTCACGGTGCCAATGGCTACCGAGATGCTCTGTTTCAGGTTGCTGGTGTCATAGCGCATTTCCACAGCCGTGCCATTGGCCACCGCAACCACCCGCATGCCCAGGCCTACCAGGCTGATCAGCGCACCGATCTCCAGCAGCAGGTGCGCTTTGCCCGGTCGTTCGCCATGGCGCCATGCCCAATAAAGGATCAGCGCACATTGCAACATCAGCACCAGGGTCGCCAGCAACATGCGCGGCTCCAGGGTATCGAGCAGCAGCATCAACCCCACCAGCATGAACGCCGGGATGATGAAAATGACCCGCCAGGGCACTACCCGCTCGCGCACACGGAACAAGCTGGCCGTATAGAAGGCCAGCGCCAGCGAAAGCAGGCTGTTGCCCAGCCCGTAGCTGAGCCACAGGGGGGCCTGGGCGTAAAGGGTGTAGCAGACGTAAGCCAGCGCGTGCACCAGCAACCCGCAACCGGTGAGCATCAGGTTGTCGCGGCGGTTGCCGTGCCCGACCAGCAACAGGCAGAACGCCAGGATGGTGGCAACCAAAGCAACAGCGGCGAACAAGGTAGGAGTATGCGCGATCATCATGATTCACTGAGTGGCAGAATGCCGTCTTGGCTGCGGCTTACCGTGCAGTCTAGAGCCGCCACGGGCGCCCGGCCATGACCGTACGGGACAGAACAGCAACCGAGAAGCACGTGGAAGATCGTGGATAGCACAAATTTTTGCCCTCCCAGGAAACCAAATGGATCGATCCGGGTCTCAGAAAGTGTGCGGTAAACCTTTGTGGATCAAGGACCTATCTCGTGACAAACCGTCTTGCAAGCCTTTCGCTGGTTGCTGTTGTACTGCTGACTGCAGGTTGCCACAGCCATCGCTACCATGACGACGATGGCTGGCGTGATCGCGACCGTGACCATCGCCACCACCGGCATGACCGCGACGATGACGAGCGTCAATACCGCGGCGACCGCTACTAACGCTGAAGCGGCTACAGCCCCGGCTCGCCGCCGTTCAGGCGGCACCTTAACCTGGTGAAATTTTCGAGGTTCATATCATGCGTCTGACTCTGCCTTCCGTTGCCCTTGGCCTGCTGCTATGCCAAGGCGCTTTCGCCGGTGATGGTAATGCCGCCATCGGCGGTGGCCTGGGTGGCGTATTGGGTAATGTGGTTGGTCAGCAACTGGGCGGCAAGACCGGCGCAGCCATTGGTGCTGGCGTTGGCGGCGCAGCAGGCAGTGCGGTAGGGGCTCGCAAGGGCAACCGTACCGAAGCGGCGCTGGGCGGCGGCCTGGGCTCGGCGGGCGGCTCATTGCTGGGCGGTGCAGTTGGCGGGCAGACCGGCTCGACCGTAGGCGCAGGCCTGGGTGGCGCCGCCGGGGGCGCCTTGGGCAACCATCTGGGCGACGACGACCGTGGCGGCAAGAAGCACCGCCGGCACCGTCACTGACCAGCCGAGCTGGACGGGGCCGCTGACGCCGATCGGCAGCAGCGGCCTTGAACCCTGCAGTACATCAACACCCCCTTCACCGCGAGCTGGCACACTGGCTGCTACTGTCTAACGTGCCCCTGTGTGAAGGAACACCCCCTCCCCATGAACCAAGAGTTGCTTTGGGTGCTTGGCCTGCTGGCCATCGTCATTGTCCTGTTCGTCATCAACCGCCCACGCATGGACGTGGTTGCGCTGATGGTGATCCTTGCCCTGCCGCTGCTGGGCATCCTCAGCGTGGAGCAGGCACTGGCCGGCTTCAGCGACCCGAATGTGGTGCTGATCGCCGCCTTGTTCGTGATCGGCGAGGGCCTGGTCCGCACCGGCATTGCCTACCGCATTGGCGAGTGGATGAGCGAGCGGGCCGGCAACAGCGAGGCGCGCCTGCTGGTGCTGCTGATGGTGGCGGTAGCCGGCCTGGGCTCGATCATGAGTTCCACAGGCGTGGTCGCCATTTTCATCCCGGTGGTGCTGAGCATTGCCGCGCGCCTGCAGCTCTCGCCCAGCCGCCTGATGATGCCGCTGGCCTTCGCCGGCCTGATCAGCGGCATGCTCAGCCTGGTCGCCACGCCACCCAACGTAGTGGTGCACAGCGAGCTGGTACGCCATGGCCACGCCGGCTTCAGCTTCTTCAGTTTCACCCCCTTCGGCCTGGTGGTGCTGGTGTTGGGTGTCGGCTACATGCTACTGACCCGCAACTGGCTCAATGGCGAAGTGCGCAAGGACGGCCGCGTGGAAAGCCGCCGCACCCTGCTGGACCTGGTACTGGACTACAAGCTCAACGGGCGCGAGCGGCGCCTGCGTATTCGCCCACACTCGCCGCTGATCGGCCATACCCTTGGCGAACTGGAACTGCGTACGCGGCATGGCGCCAACGTGATCGGTATCGAGCGCCAGCACAAGTTCACCACCCGGGTCATCACCGCCGATTCCAACACGGTGCTGCACCAGGGCGACGTACTGCTGCTCGACCTGTTCGCCAACCATGACAACCTGCGTAGCCTGTGCCAGACCATGCAACTGGAGCCCCTGCACTTCAAGGCGGCTTATTTCATCGACCAGTCCCAGGAACTGGGCATGGCCGAGGTGTCGCTGCCGCCTGGCTCGCAGCTGATCGGTAAAAGCATCCTTGAACTGGCGTTTCGTACCCGCTATGACCTCAACGTGGTCGGCCTGCGCCGCGAGCAAGCGGCGATTGAAGACCAGTTGGTAGAAGAAAAGCTGCGCCTTGGCGACACCCTGCTGGTGGTCGGCCCGTGGAAGGCTGTGCGCCTGCTGCAGGGCAAACCCAAGGACTTCCTGGTACTGAGCCTGCCTGCAGAGATCGACCAGGTAGCACCAGCCCGCACTCGCGCACCGCAGGCGTTGCTGAGCCTGGCAGTCATGGTGGGGCTGATGGTCAGCGGCGTGGTACCCAACGTCATCGCCGCGCTGATCGGCTGCCTGCTGATGGGCGCAGGCCGTTGCATCGACATGAACAGCGCCTACCGCGCCATCCACTGGCAGAGCCTGGTGCTGATCGTGGGCATGCTGCCATTTGCCCAGGCACTGCAGAAAACCGGCGGCATCGACCTGGCCGTGGGCGGCCTGGTCAGCGTGCTGGGCGGAGCCGGCCCCAGTGCCATTCTGGCCTGCCTGTTTGCGGTTACCGCGGTGATCGGCCTGTTCATCTCCAACACCGCCACGGCCGTGCTGATGGCACCCGTTGCGGTCAGCACGGCGGCGCAGCTGGGCATGTCGCCCTACCCGTTTGCCATGACCGTGGCGCTGGCTGCATCGGCGGCGTTCATGACGCCGGTGTCTTCGCCGGTCAACACGTTGGTGCTGGGCCCGGGCCAATATCGCTTCGCCGATTTCGTCAAGATCGGTGTGCCGTTCACCGTGCTGGTGATGCTGGTCACCGTGCTGATGGTGCCGTGGTTCTTCGGCCTGCAGTAAAAACGCCAAGCAGTAGTGGCAATTTGGCATTATTGCGACCGGCCGCGGCAGATTGACATCAACTGCCATGACGAAACACACTGCCGAGCAAAGTCCCAGGTGCTACAAGGCGTTGTCCTGGATTTCGTCTCCGCTTGCCGGTCGAGCCCATGGTTTTCCCAGCCCCATCGCGCCTGTTGCCCTACGTTGCTCTGCTATGCCTGACCTTCGGCCTTACCTTGGGCGGCATTCTTGCGCGCCCGATCGAGTCCCTGTCATTGTTCTGGCCTGTGAATGCGGTACTGGCCGGCGTGTTGCTGCGGCACCCGCGCCAAGCCACGCTGGCCGGCTTCAGCCTGGTGTGGCTGGCCATGGTCGGCGCCGACCTGCTGTGCGGCAGCGCCTGGCTGCCCGCACTGTGGTTCAACCTGTGCAACCTGGGTGTCGTGGTCACTCTCTGGCTGCTACTGTCGCGCCTGCCCCGTGTGCACCGGCGCTTGCGCACCCCCCAGGGTGTACTCAGCGTGTTCGCCGCCTGTGCCGCCGGCGCCGTGGTCGCGGCCAGCATGGCAGCAGCCATGGCCGCGCCCTGGTTTGAACAGTCCCTTGGCGCCACCTGGCGGGCGTGGTTCAGCGAACAGTTCTCGACCAGTGTGCTGATCCTGCCCGTACTGCTCACTGCACCCTCGATGCGAGCCCTTATACGCGGTGGCGCGCAGCCTGTACGGCTGGCACCACTGCTGGGGCTGCTGGCCTCACTGGCGTTCAGCATTGCCTTCGGCGGCCCTGGCGCCATCGCCTTCCCCATCGCCGCACTGCTGTGGTGTGCCTGGACCTACTCGCCGTTTCTGGTGTCGCTGCTGGCGCTTACCGCTGGGAGTACGCTGATCGTGGCCGTGGCACAAAACCTCATGCATTTCAGCGTGCCGCAAAGTGCGCCGGGGGTGACGACACTGTTGTCCGCGCGCCTGGGCATTGCCATGCTGGTGCTCGGGCCGCTGGTGGTGGCCTGCGTCAGCCAGGCCAACCGCAGCCTCATGGCCCGCCTGGCCCACCAGGCCACCATCGACCACCTCACCGGCGCGCTCTCCCGCAGCGCCTTCACCCGCCGCGCGAGCGCGCTGCTGGACAGCCGGCAGCAGGCCCAGGCACTGCCACTGACCCTGATGATGCTGGACATCGACCACTTCAAGTCGATCAACGACGTCCATGGCCATGCCGTGGGCGACCAGGTGTTGCGCCAGTTCGCCGGCGCCCTGCAAGACCAGTTGCACAACAATGAACTGTTTGCCCGCCTGGGCGGCGAGGAGTTCGTCGTGGTGATGCCAGGCCTTGCGCCCGAGCGGGCCACGTTCACCGCCGAACGGCTGCGCCGTGCCGTGCAGGACCTGCACGTGGTCCAGGGCGACAAATGCCTGCAAATTACGGTCAGCATTGGCGTGGCCGGCTGCGAAGCGCACATGCCGTCACCCAGCCTGGACCTGCTGCTGGCCAGCGCCGACCAGGCGCTGTACCGGGCCAAGGCTCACGGCCGCAACTGTGTGGAGCATGCCGACCCGCAGCGCCAGGTGGTGTGAGTCAGCCGACGAACACATCCCACGACAGCTTGGCGATCAGCACGCACAACAGCACCAGGAACAGCCCGCGAACGAAGCCCGCGCCCTTGCGCACGGCCAGCCAGGTGCCAGTCAACGCGCCAAGGATATTGCACAGGGCCATGGGCAGGGCAATGGCGTACAGCACGTTGCCCGACGGCACGAAAAACACCAGCGCCGCCAGGTTGGTGGCAATGTTCACGACCTTGGCCGAGGCCGATGCGTGCAGAAAATCCAGGGCGAAGAAGCGGATGAACAGGAAGATCAGGAAGCTGCCGGTGCCAGGGCCGAACAGGCCATCGTAGAAACCGATCGCCCCACCGATCAGCACTGCCAGGTATTGCTCCTTGCGGCCGATTCGGGCCGGTTTGTGCAGGGTGCCGAAGTCTTTCTTGCAGAACGTGTACACCGCCATCAGCACGATCAGCACCAACACCGCCGGGCGCATTACCCCCGGCGGCAGCAGCGACACCGTGGCAGCACCAGCGAACGACATGACAAAGGCGCTGACCGCCGCGGGCACGATCAAGCCCCAGTCCAACGTGACCTTGCGGATGAACGAACGCGCTGCGAAGGCCGTGCCACACACCGAAGCCAGCTTGTTGCTGCCTAGCAATGCCGCCGGTTGCGCGGTGGGTAGCACGTTGAACAACGCGGGAATCTGGATCAAGCCGCCGCCGCCCACGGCCGCATCGATCAGGCCGGCGGCAAAGGCGAATACAGAAAGTACAGCGATATCCATCATGACGCGGTTCCAGGCAGTGGGTACAGGTGCAAGGCTAACCAAAAGGGCGTGGCTGTGTTGAAATGCCATATTGCGAAAACTGCAACAAGGAGCAGCGCATGGCATTGGACATGCTGCGGGAAATTCAGGCGTTCGTCAGCGTCGCGCACAAGCGCAGCTTTGTCGCCGCGGCCCGGGCGTTAGGGCGTTCGCCCAGCGCGGTTACACGCGCGGTGCAAACCCTGGAAGACAACGCCGGGAGCAAGTTGCTGAACCGCAACGCCAATGCGGTCACCCTGACCGCAGCGGGCGAACGCTTGCTGCCGCACGCCGAGCGCTTGCTGGATGTGCAACGCGATGCAGCCGACGAACTGGCTGCGCTCAGCGGGAACGCACAAGGCTGGATCCGCTTCGCCGTGCCGCAACTGTTGGCCGAACACCTGTTGCCCCAAGTGCTCGCGGATTTTTCCCGTCGCCACCCCCAAGTCACGCTGGATGTGCAGTACAGCGACGAAGCGCTCGACCCACTGCTGGGCAAGTTGGATTTCGCAGTCCGCGGCGCCTTCCCGCAGTCCAGCGAACTGATCGGCTACCCGCTTTGGCCCTACCAGCGGCACTTGTATGCGAGCCCGGCGTACCTGGCCTTGGCCGGTACGCCGGCGCATCCCGAACAGCTGGAAGGCCACTCGCTGATCCTGCATACCGCACCGCGCATCCTCAAAGCCTGGCACTTTTGCCGCGATGGCCAGATCACCAGCGTGCGGCCCAGGCCGCGGTTGCGCCTGGCCTCGGGCACTGCGGTGTACCACGGCGCCCTGGCGGGTGCCGGTATCGCGCGCCTGGCAGCCTGGGTAGGCGAGGCGCAGGTCAAGGCCGGGCACCTGGTGCGGGTATGCGCGCCATACCGCCTGACCTCCAGCACTGGCCAGGACCCGCAGATGCACGCGGTATACCCGGCTGGCGAGCTGCCCGCCCGGGTGCGCGACTTGCTGATAGCCCTGCGCCAGGCCGGCCGGGCGCCATGAACAGCCCTTCGAAAAGGCTGTTCAATTTCTGCTCAATTTAACAGAGCCCGCCACCGGCATGGCTTACAGCACTTTATCCACAGACCTACCCACGTTTTTTGTGGACAGATTTCCCAACGCAAAGAATGACTTATCCCACACCCAGCAATGCCGCATTGGCCAGCTTTACCAGCTCGATCCACTCTGACGTGCTGATATCCCCAGCCTGCTCCAGCGATTGTGCATTGCGCAGCGCCTGCTCGTAACCGTGCTCATCCAACGTGCCCTCGGCGAGGAAACGGCTACGCCACTCCAGGGCGGCGCAGGCGCCTTTCTTGCATTCCATTAATGTGTCGACTCCCAGCGGAAAAGGCCGACCCGAATGAGCGGCGGCGGGAGACTACACGAGGTATTAATGCTTGAAAATGCCATGCAGCGACCGCTGGTCCAGCGATGCTGACGAAGGGAATAGTGGCTATTTGCCAGGAAATTGGGCCCGAGCTTGAAGTAGACGGGCCGCGCAGAAAAAACCGATCACCCTCAGCTTGGCGGAATGGTGCCAAGCAGGCCGATCAGAATAGTGAGTAGCAGAAAACCCCCCAGGAACAGCGCCAGCTTGCCCATTGGAACCTCGACAGTTGTGAACGGGAATGGGCGTATTGTCAGGCTTGGGCTGATACGGTTACAGATTCAGGTTGGCGCAAAAAAAGCGTATCAGATGCAGCGCACGACACGTGGCAGCGTTGGGGCGCCCCTCAGCCCAATTGCTGAAGCTTCTCTGCCGGTAACCAGCCCAGCTCGCCGTTACCATGGCGCCGACACCACAGCCACCCATTGAGCGGCCGCACCATCTCCACCAGTTGCCCCGGGTCGGCGTCCAGTTCGTGCGCACAGTAATGATCGAGCGCCCGCCCCTGGCAAACGCTGAGCCGTTCAATCAGCTGCGCGGGCACCCAGCCGGGCTGCTGGCCGGTGCAACTGCACAAATACCAGTCCTGCCAGCCAGGCTCGCCTTCATAGCGCGGGCCAATCTCCAGCAAAGTGCCTTTGGCAAAGCGGATAGGCCGCGGGTACTCACTGCGGTGGGATTCGATCACAACGTAGTGCATGGGCCTCTCCTTGGCCGGAAAACCTTCGCGCCAGGCTCAGGCGGCAGATACCGCCCGTCATCGGCGCATGTATGGGGCGACAACGGCAATGATACATACCAAATGCCACGGTGTTTCGTGCGGCATGCAGAGCATTGTGACAGCCCCTGTTTTGCAGAAGTTGCACCGGCTCTGGGTAGGTCCCGCGCAGGTCGCTGAAGGCCCGGCACCTGCTGGGTGTGCAAGGTAAGTGCAACATAACATTTCCAAAGCTGATCGAGCCCTGCGCAGTGGGCCTGCCGAGGGAGAACCGGCCCAACCCAGCGGATACTGGATGCCAGACGGCACGTGGCGACATATACAGAAATGCATCTTGTAGGAAACTTTACCGCTCAATGTAGGAAATACCGCGAACACCAGATTTTCCTGTATGAAACATCAGTTTCTAGAGGTAATTCGAGCTGCTACGGTCCATGTTTCCTACAACGGCACGGAAGCCCACAGTGTGAGAAGCCCATGGACCCTTTCAACGCTTCAGCCCTGAAACTGCAGAAAAACCTGCTGAACCTGCGCATTGAGCGGGACCGCCTGAGAAGTGCGGGCAAACACCAGGAAGCTGATCAACTTGCCCAGTCTGTCGCGCAACTGGAGGCGGCTCTGCAGCAGTTGCCAGATGACCTCAAACCAAACACCTTGCAGTAAGAATACCCACGCGGTGCCCCCAGCCGGTGAAGCCTGCCGGGCTGAAAAGCGCCGCCTGGGGGCCCGCACAACGATCCCCTGCGGCCGGCTGACGCTGCCCCGCATCCACAATTCCACTGGCCTTGATCCTGATAATTAATTGGAGGCAAGCGCTCATCCGCCTTACCGTGGCAAGCCACCAAGCCCCAGTAGAAAAGGCCAGTTCCATGAACGACCGTGAGTTCATCAATGCCATCGATGCCGATGGCCTGCCCCTGCACATTGCTGTCAGCAACGGCCGCATCAGCCACATTGGCGCGCAGCGCGCCGGCACCCCGGCCCGCGAAACGATCGACCTGGAAGGCTTGCTGGTATTGCCGGGTTTCGTTGATGGCCACATTCACCTGGACAAGAGCTTCGTGGGTGATCGCTGGCGCCCGCACCAACCTGTCGCCAGCCTGCGCGAGCGCCTGGCCGTGGAAAAACGTGAGCTGGCGAGCGCACCGCCCATCATCGAGCGCGCCGACGCGCTGATGCGTCAGGCAGCTGCGTACGGCACCTTGGCCATGCGTTGCCATGTGGACGTGGACGCCACCACCGGCCTGAGTCACCTGCACGCCATGCTCGAAGCCCGGGACAGCTGGAAACACCTGCTCGACATCGAGCTGGTGGCCTTCCCCCAGGCCGGCGTGGTCACCTGCCCTGGCACCGCCCAGGTCATGGAGGCCGCTATCGGCGAAGGGGCTCAGGTGGTTGGCGGCATCGACCCCACCACCTTGGACGGCGACGCTGACGCCCAGCTGGATATCGTCTTCGGCATCGCTGAGCGGCATGGCGTTAAAGTCGATATCCACCTGCATGAACCCGGCGATATCTGCATCGCCCAACTTCAGCGCATTGCCGCGCGCACCCAGGCCCTGGGCATGCAAGGCCTGGTTGCGGTCAGCCACGCCTACGGCCTGGGCGACGTCACCGACGCGGTGGTCGACCACACCGCCGAAGCGTTGGCGGGCGCAGGTATCTCGATCATGACCAATGCCCCGGGCGACCGGGCCTTTCCGCCGGTGCTGCGCTTGCGCGCCGGGGGTGTGCAGGTGTTCACCGGCAACGACAACATCCAGGATGCCTGGTGGCCGTATGGCAATGGCGACATGCTGCAGCGGGCGATGCTGGTCGGTTACCGCTCGGGGTTCAACACCGACGAAGAGCTGCGGGTGGCGCTGCAGATGGCGACCGAGGCCAGTGCCGCGGTCATGGGCAAGCAGGATTACGGCCTGCACCTGGGTAACGAGGCCAGCTTCGTGTTGTTGAGGGCGCCCAATGCGGCGGCCGCGGTGGCGGCTGCCATTCATGAACGGGTGATCGTCCGCCACGGCGCGTTCTGGGGCGGGCCTGCACAGGTGCACCTGCAGGCTGGCCAGTTCGCTGCCGAACTGCGGCGCTGACAACAGCCCTGGCCAGCTTCGGCACTCAAGCGGCAGCCGCCCGTTTGCCCTCTTCGCTGGTCTCGAACTGCCCGACCAGCTTCTGCAACTTGCCGGCATCCACCCGCACCTTCTGCGCACTGCTCTGCAACACCACCGCAGTCTGGCGCATCTCGTGGGAAGACTGGTTGACCTGCTCGATGGTCTTGCCATATTCCAGGCTGCGCCGGTTGAGCTGCTGGATGATCGCGAACATACCCTCCACCGCCTGGTGCAGTTGCACGTTTTCGGACGAGGCGTCCTCGGCCAGGCGCAGGCTGCTGTCCACGTCCTGCACGCCCCGCTCCATGAAACTCACGGCCTGACGGGTCTCACCCTGCAGGCTCTCGACCATGGTGCGTATGTCATCGGCAGCCCGCGCCGTTCGCGCCGCCAGGCTGCGCACCTCGTCGGCCACCACGGCAAAACCACGGCCGTGCTCGCCAGCGCGCGCCGCCTCGATCGCAGCATTGAGCGCCAACAGGTTGGTCTGGTTGGTAATGTCACTGATCAACCCGGTGATGTTGTCGATCTCGACCATGCGGCTGTCAAGGCGTTGCACACTGGAGGACGAGCGCGCCACCACGTCGCGGATCGACTGCGTACCGGCCTGCACCGCCTGGAACTGCTCGCGGGCGCGGGTGACCACTTCGTCCATGGCCTGCTTCATCTGCTCGGCGCTGACCGAGGCCTGCTGCAATTCGCCCAACTGCTCTTCCATGATGATCATCATCTGATGCACGGCCTCGGCCACGTCAGCCGAAGTGACGCTGGCATCCTGGCTACGGCCCAGCATCATCTGGTTGGTGACGCCCACCGTGTGGCTGGCCTTGACCACCTGCCCTACCACTGCATCCAGGCGGTCGATGAAGCTGTTGATCCAGCGGGCCATGTCGCCGCTTTCATCGTTGCCCACCGTGTGGGTATCCAGCCGCTGGCGCAGGTTGCCCTCACCCTCGGCGATGGTCCGCAGCACATTGCTCATGCCATTGAGGCGCGCCGCCACTCGGCGCGGCCCGAGCATGCCGAACAGCACCGCGGCGGCGAGCATGGCCAAGGCTTCGACCACCTCGTTCAGGCCCTGCGGCAGGCCCGCGTAGTGCTGCACCAGGTAGTTGCAACCGAACAGGCCGACCATCGTCGCAAGGTAGGGCTTCATCAAGCCATAACTGAGCGAGCGGCGCCGGTACACTTCCTCGAGGTCTGCCTCGCACATCATTCCCCAGCGGTCCGGCGAGCCCGGCAGCTGGAAGGTCACGCCCTTGCCCACCACTGGCACATGACGGTAGTCGGAATACCCGGGGTAGGTAACGAACACATTGGCGCCGCAACGGATGGTTTCGCGTACCCCCGGGTGCAGCTCGCGGGTGGATGGGTCGGTAAAACGCAGCTCCAGCTCGGTATGGCGCTGCACCTGCACGGTGCCCCACGCCGTGTGAACGCCGTTTTTCAGGTTCTCGCCGTGGGTGAAGGTTGAATCTTCGAAACGCGAGCGCGACAACGCCGTACCCGGCTGGATCGTCGGGTCGAAGCGCGACTGCGCCATGAACAGGTAGTTGTCACCCGATTCGGCGTAAATATGCCCAGCCTCGCGCTGGATCAGATCGCCCAGCACATCGTTGGGTACGCGACCACAGAGGCAACCCACGACGTTGCCGGTAACCTTCACAGGCTGGTAGAACATCAGGGTTACCTCATCGTGAAAGCGCGAAGAGGACGGGCCGATGCTCAAGGTCAGCGGGTCGCAATAGGGGCCGTGCAAAAATGGCGCCTTCAGCCCCTGCGCCAGCGCACGGGTGTGCTCGACGGGCGCTGTTGCCCGTTGCGGCCAGGTCGAGGCAAGCACCTTGCCAGTGGGGTCGACGACGAACAGCTCGGAGAAGTCCTCGGCCTGAGCCAGCTTGTCCTGCAATTGCGCGCTGCCCAGCCGGTCAAAGCCGGGGGCCAGTTGCTCGGCCAGCTCGGCGAGGTGCTCCCATTGTTCGTGCGCCCACTCCTGCAGCAAACGGACGCGGGTCTGGGCAATGGCCTCGAAGGTTTGCTCGATTTGCGGATAATTTGCCCGGTTCAAGTGACATGCCCAGCCCATGCTGAACTTGCCGGTTCTACCAAACCAGGGCAGCCAGCCCTTCTCTTGGGATGACAACTGCATGGAACCACTGGAAAGCGACATTATCTTCACCATACGCGACATCGAATGGCAATTTGATAGCAAGTCGCAGGCCAATAGAGGCATCGGGGTAGAATCACGGTCTACCACCGCATCCCGCCCGCTAGCAGTGCAAAAACACACCATTCGGGTGGCGGGTAGCACCATTCAGGTGCAAAGTGAGGCGCCAAGCCCCTGAGCGCACGGGACTGCACCGCCGTTCGGGATGCTCGCAGATCGCACAACAGTTCGATAATCGCACGAATTCCGCCAAACCCCCTCTACTGTAGCCCTGTCTTGCGGCACGCTATGGCCAAAGTCAGCAAGCGATTGCACATGCTGACAGGCCCACCGCTTTAAAGGCGCCGGCCAGCCCGACAACTCCAACTCCAGGAACAACCAGGAGCTCGCCTTGATCAATAAAACGTACGAGTCCATCGCCAGCGCGGTGGAAGGGATCACCGACGGATCGACCATCATGGTCGGTGGCTTCGGCACTGCCGGCATGCCGTCCGAGCTCATCGATGGCCTGATCGCCACCGGCGCCCGCGACCTCACCATCATCAGCAACAACGCCGGTAACGGCGAGATCGGCCTGGCAGCCTTGCTGATGGCCGGCTGCGTGCGCAAGGTGATCTGCTCGTTCCCGCGCCAGTCCGACTCGTACGTGTTCGACGAACTGTACCGCGCCGGCAAGATCGAACTGGAGGTGGTACCCCAGGGCAACCTGGCCGAGCGTATCCGCGCAGCGGGCTCGGGCATTGGTGCGTTCTTCTCGCCAACCGGCTACGGCACGCTGCTGGCCGAAGGCAAGGAAACCCGTGAAATCGACGGCCGCATGTACGTACTGGAAATGCCGCTGCACGCCGACTTTGCGCTGATCAAGGCGCACAAAGGCGACCGTTGGGGCAACCTGGTCTACCGCAAGGCGGCGCGCAACTTCGGCCCGATCATGGCCATGGCCGCCAAGACGGCCATCGCCCAGGTCGACCAGGTTGTCGAACTGGGTGAACTGGACCCGGAACACATCATTACCCCGGGTATCTTCGTCCAGCGCGTCGTCGCCGTCACCGGCACCAGCGCTGCTTCGCTTGCCACCGCTGAATGAGGCCTGCCATGACCATCACCAAAAAGCTCTCCCGTACCGAGATGGCCAAGCGCGTGGCCGCAGACATTCAGGAAGGTGCCTACGTAAACCTCGGCATCGGCGCACCGACCCTGGTGGCCAATTACCTGGGTGACAAGGAAGTATTCCTGCACAGCGAAAACGGCCTGCTGGGCATGGGCCCTAGCCCGGCCCCGGGCGAAGAAGACGATGACCTGATCAATGCCGGCAAGCAGCACGTGACGCTGTTGACCGGTGGCGCTTTCTTCCACCATGCCGACTCGTTCTCGATGATGCGCGGTGGCCACCTGGACATCGCGGTACTGGGTGCCTTCCAGGTTTCGGTCAAGGGCGACCTGGCCAACTGGCACACCGGCGCCGAGGGTTCGATCCCGGCGGTGGGCGGCGCGATGGACCTGGCCACCGGCGCGCGCCAGGTGTTCGTGATGATGGACCACCTGACCAAGACAGGCGAAAGCAAGCTGGTGCCTGAATGCACCTACCCGCTGACCGGTATTGGCTGCGTCAGCCGTATCTACACCGACCTGGCAGTGCTGGAAGTCACGGCTGATGGGTTGAAAGTGATCGAAATCTGCGCAGACATCGACTTCGATGAACTGCAGAAACTCAGCGGTGTGCCACTGATCCAGTGATCGAGCGCAGGCGCCCGCTGTCCAGGCAGCCCCGCGGCTAATGATCGATAACCGCATTCGGGTTCATCTGAATGCGGTTATTCGGTAGACTAACGCCCGGGTGTCTGCTGCATGGTGCAGTGAGGCAGGTTAAAGAACAGCGCAGGTCGGGCCGCCATGCGGGAGTACTTGCGCCTATGCCTAAAACAGATTTGCCTCGCGCCCAGAAACTGGCCGAGCGCGCCTTCGCCAGCCTTCAACGCTTTTTGCACATCGAAGCAGTCAGTGGCATCGTCCTGTTGGTTGCCGCTGTCGCCGCCCTGATCTGGGCAAATTCCCCTGCCGCACACAGTTATGAAGCCCTGTGGCACGCCCCGATAACGTTCGGCGTGGGCTCGTATGTGTATTCGCAGTCCCTGCATTTCTGGGTCAATGATGGGCTGATGACCATCTTTTTCCTGGTGGTGGGCATGGAGATCCGCCGCGAAATCCACGAGGGTGCCCTGGCCAGCCTGCGCCAGGCCATGCTGCCCATGGCCGCTGCGGTCGGCGGCGTAGCCGCACCGGCGCTTCTCTACCTCGGTATCGTTCATTCGCCAGCCGACCAACAGGGTTGGGCAGTGCCAACGGCCACCGATATCGCTTTTGCGGTAGGCGTATTGGCCCTGCTGGGCAAGTCGATTCCGTCCAACGTACGTGTGTTCCTGCTTGCCCTGGCGATCATCGATGACATTATCGCTGTGCTGATCATCGCGGTCTTCTACTCGGGTGGCCTCGACTACAGCGGTTTCGGCGTCGCGGCGATCGGCCTGCTGATGGTAATCGCGCTGCAGAAGATTGGTGTGGGATCGGCCTACGCCTATATCGTGCCCGGTGCGATCGTTTGGCTGGGCATCCTGTTGACCGGTGCCCACCCGACCCTCGCCGGCGTTGTGCTCGGGCTGATGACCCCGGTAGCCGCCATGCCGATGCGTGAGCGCCCTCTGGATGCCATTAGCCGCTTCACCAACGAGTTGCTGGGCCGCGCCAAAGCACCAGAGCGCGATGCCAGCGAACTCATCGACCCACTGAAACGCCTGCGCCTGGCACAGCGAGAACTGCTGCCGCCGGTGGTACGGATGCAAGGCACGCTGCACCCTTGGGTAGCCTACGGCATCATGCCAGTGTTTGCCCTGGCCAATGCCGGGGTCAGCCTGGCTGGGGTCGACCTGTCCGCAGCGGGCCCACAATGGGTCATGATCGCCGTGGTAGTCGCCCTGGTCGCAGGCAAGCCCTTGGGCATCATCAGCGTCAGCTGGTTGATGGTACGCCTGGGCTGGTGCGCGCTTCCCGCCGGGGTGAACTGGCGCAGCATCACGCTGGTGGGCCTGTTGGCCGGTATCGGTTTCACCATGTCGATCTTCATCGCCAACCTGGCGTTCGTCGACCCCGGCTCACTGGGGGCAGCCAAACTTGGCGTGCTATCGGCCTCGGTGATCGCGGCGGTGTTGGGGCTGACCTGGGGCGTATGTAGCGTGCGCCGTGCAGCCCCTGCAGGCAACCTGGGTTCGTCAACCTAGCAAAGCCTGCACAGGCCAGTTCTGGCCGGAGCTGAAATGCCCCGGCCAGCACAGGCCCTGCGGCCCTTTGCAATCGACAGAAGCAGCCGCGCCGCTTGAGCGCCTCCTGGCCTCTATGGCCTGTGGTACAAAGGAGGATCTGGGGGGCTGGTTGCCTTTTTCTCGCTCCATATTCCCAATCAGCCCCACACGAAGTGGCTTACTAGCCCTCATTTTCTTGTTAATGAGGCTCCCACGTGTCAATGGCACTCATGCCCCGCAGTAACAGTTCAGTGCCTTTGTCGAGTGTACGACTGTAGCCATGCCGACTGCTGGCTAAGAAATACCTGCTCAAGACGTTCCATCTCGTCGACTGGCCGGGCGTCATCAACGGCTTGCTGATGGGCCCGTATCGCCTGAAGAGTTTGCTTCAAGAGGGACTCTCCCGCCTCAGCCATTCCCAAGGCCGTTCTCTACACTTAGGGCACCAGCAATGTCTGTTTGTGCGGTGAGCTTCAGGCATAAGCATCTTGCTCAGATTCTGCTCTGAAAGCGGTAACCCTACGGCCGGTCGCTTACCTAATCGCCACGATGAACTATTGAGTTGGTGCCTGCGTGACGATCAGGCAGGTGAGTTCAGACAATAAGGCCTGAGCATCCGCCTGGTAACCTTCGCACCACCGCTCGTGCCATGCCAAAGGAGAACCCTGTTCCTCCCACTCAGCCAACGCGAGTGCGTTGACGATCTCCATCTCAAACCAAATAGACGCCCACCTAGCTGCATTCGAGACCAGGGTTGTGTTCTGCCAGACAAACTCCGTCAGCGCCACGAACAACGACCACGACTTCAGATCCTTGTGTGCGCCACGGCTCAGTGCTATGACCTCCGACGACGTGAGCATTTCTGTTCTACATTGATGCATTTTGGCTATTCAAAATCTCGCACCTGATTAAGCTGCATCCCGCTGAGCTGCTCGTATAGATCCTAGCGCCGCTACAAAATCTTCCGACTTCACTCGTTTGACAATGCAAGCGTTCCATAGTGATGGAATAGCATGAGTCTCGGCTGCAAGCAAAGCAGCTTCCCAGTAGCCTTTCAGTTTCAAACTGCCACCACCCACTGCCAGACGCGAGGGGTTGAGCAAATTTATGATACTGGCCATCCCTAGACCCAACGCCTCACCACCGGCCCTCACTGTTGCCGTGGCGATAGGGTCATCATCATTCGCCAATCGAGCGAGGGCTTCTCCACTGATGCCAAGCAAGTTGGCCATAGCGCCGCCACCGGCTATCTCATCCAGCCTCTTGACTGAACCATCAACGTGTAGCGGTAAATACCCAAGCTCCCCAGCCCAGCCATTAACACCACGTAATTCCCGTCCGTGAGTCATGAATGCAGCACCGATGGCAGTGCCCGCCATAATCACGCCACCAGTAAAATCATTACCAACATCCTGCATTTCTTCCTGCAGTGCCGCCTCGACATCATTGATAACTGTTATTTGGCACCCAAGTGCTTTGAGGGAGGTTTCTGGACGCCAGCCTGTCAGACAGGGTAGGACATCGCAGCTAACGATCTCGCCGTCGCGAGCGACCAGACCAGGCACCGCGATTCCAATACGAACCGGGCTTAGACCCACATCTTCGATGAAGGCATAGAGTTGGGTAGCAAAGTCTTCGGGTGTGTAGCCGGGCCCCGTTTCAAAACGTCTTGAATGAGCTCCGCATAATAGCAGCAGCTTAGTACCGCCCAAGTCGGCGCCAATGATGATCTCATTTCCTTCGGGGGCACTGTGCATTGCGATACCTTTGGTTAGCAAACGACGGGGTGGAAATACTCAGCACTCGAATTGGACGGTTCATCATTCAGTCATGAGCACTGGGGAAAGCTTGAGACATTGCACACGTCACGGCAAGTTGCCCAACTCATCGCTCGTGATGCGGACCAAGCCTTTACCGCTAAAGGCTCGATGCTGCAGGCCTTCAAGATGATCTGGAAGACGCTCGAACGAGGCGACATTAAAACTCTCAGGCTCCCACTCGCCCCTCCCCACTGAGGTGAGGATACTCTCGCCTGCATCTACGAGGTCTTGCCAGGCACGATCGTCACCGAACGTATGCAACGCACCCAGTGCCACCTCGTGCATCGAAATCGTCCGAGTGAAAGGTGGTACTGGAGACGCCTGGAGCCGGTCTTGAACGCATACCAAGTGACCGTTGGCCCTAAGCGCGGCCACGAGTCGCGCAGCATGTTGAGCGTTCACCGTGTCTATTACAGCGTCGAACACCATGGGCCCATCCCATGCCTCAACGAGAGGGCCCTCCATGCAGTCGAACACCCCCAGATCGGTCAGCCGTTGCGCATGCCGCGGGTGGCTCAGCGAGCTGACCTTGAACCCTCGCCGCACAGCTATCTGAATCAGATGATTTGCAACAGATCCACCAGCCCCACTCACCAGCAGCGTCTGACATGACTGTGGTAGCTTTTCGAGAGCCAACCACGCGGTGAGTGCTGGGCACGGGAGACTGGCTGCTTGTTCCCAACTCACGCTTGCCGGAACCCGAAGGACTGCTCTGGCTTTCACAGAGGTATATTCCGCAAAACTACCATGACGACTAAGGCTTTGGTGGTAAGCAACACGTTGGCCAATCCAAGAAGCTGGGACATTCTCACCGACAGCAACCACAACACCCGCACCATCTACACCTGGTACGTGACCTGGCTGCCAACTGACCAGACGCCCACCCAAGACTTTCCAATCCACAGGATTGAGGCCGATCACGACGTTACGAATGAGCACATCGCCCGCTTCCGGCCTAGGAAGAGGGATCTCATTGAGTCTCAGCTCTGCTGGGTCAGCGCTGCCATGCCAGGTAAAAGCGCGGTGTGTTGTTGCCAGAATCATGATTGATAAGCTCCCGCCGAGTAGGTGAGCTCGTAGCTGTGGCTGTAGATTTCAAGGATGTTGCCGAACGGATCCTCCATGTAAACCATGCGGTACGGCTTCTCACCTGGAAAGTATTCACGCACCGGCATCCGCTGCTTACCGCCCGCAGCGACGATCTTGGCGGCTAGGCCTTCGACATCCGGATCTTGTACGCAGAAGTGGAAAACCCCCGTTTTCCAGTATTCAAAGTTATTCTCCGGACGCTCGGCGTTGGGAAACTCAAATATCTCGACGCCGATACGATCACCCGTGGACAGGTGGGCGATGCGGAACGAGCCCCACCCCTCACCAAAAACATCCGTGCACATTATGCCAATTGCGGTTTGGTCTTCAGTGATGGTGGTCGGCGGCATGATCAGGTACCACCCCAGTACCTCTGTATAGAATTTGACGGCGCCGTCCAGATCGGTGACCGACAGGCCAATGTGAGAGAAATTGCGTGGATAAACGGACATATCGGCTAGCCTCCAAAACATTTGGCCCTACCCTATCCCCCGCGACGTATAATGAAAACAACGATCACGTTATGGTTACGATAAGACTTCATGATGGTTAACCCGCAGTGGCTCCGATCCTTCGCAGTGCTTGCCGATCTTGGGAATTTCACCCGCACTGCCGAGCATCTGAATCTGACCCAGGCTGCCGTGAGTCAGCACATACGACACTTGGAACAGCAGTACGGTAGTCTATTCATCCGTCACCACCGGCACGTTGAGCTGACCCCTGCGGGGAATGCCTTGTTGGAATACTTCAGAGAAATGGAGCGCGCTGGCCGTGCACTCGATGCCCGCCTGAGCGCAGAAGAACAAGACGTAGGTGATATCAGCTTAGTGTCCCCCGGCAGTATAGGATTGGCACTGTATCCGCTCCTGCTGGACTATCAACAAGCCCATCCTGGACTGATCATTCGCCACAGGTTCGCCCCTGACGCGGAGGTGCTCGCAGCAGTACTGAGCAATCGTTTCGAAATGGGAATTGTGACTTACAAGCCAGACAACGAGAGGATCGAAGCACAGAGGTTTGCCGAGGAGCCATTGGAGTTGATACTGCCAACCGCTAAACCCTACGTGGGGTTCGAAACGCTCTCCGAACTTGGCTTCATCGATCACCCCGACGGGGCCGCTATGGCAACGCGCCTACTCAGCCGAATGTATCCAGAAGCACCGGGTATTCAAGCAATCCAGAAACGAGGCTTCAGTAATCAGGTAGGCCTCATCTTGGAGCCGGTTTCAAGAGGTTTGGGCTTTACTGTGCTGCCGAGGTTCGCCAGGCGCGCCTTCCACAAACAAGATACTTTGCAGGTGGTGGAGAGTGGGATCCCCGTTGTGGACACGCTCTGGCTCATCTACAGATCAGAGTGGCCTCTGTCGTCCAGAGCCAGGCGAGTCGTTGATCAGATGCAACAACACCTGAATGTAACCAACTGCCGCATTTGAGTTTTAAGATTCGGTTAAAAGCTCAGGCCCTTTGCAGCATCGACCAGTCCATTTAACCAATTCTGATGGCCGTTGATCATAGGGTTCGGCTGGGCCTGTGCAAGCTCCTGTGCAGGCTTTCCGATCTGGGTCTCTTGGGTGAGTATCCGAACTCGGCCACCTTCCAAGTTTTCAATAAGCCACGCGGTGACCGATGAAGCGCTGTCAAAGATTAATCGACGGCGAAGAGTCTCCGTCTCTGTCCCCAGCTTCCTCATACTCCCAGAGTTGCTAAGCACCGGTGATCTGATCGCTGTAGCACCAGAGCGGCTGACTCCAGCGGATGAAACACTTGTCGTGAGAGAGCCACCAGTCGATATTCCTGGGTTCACGAAAGCAATGGTTTGGCATGGAAGAACGGAGCGAGATGAAGGACAACGATGGATACGGTCATTCATGACTGAAGCATACAGTCGCGAAGCTCTATGACTATGCTAGATATCCAGTATTTGACACACCAGCTAGGGGTGGCGTACAGCTCGCACGATGAAGTCTACAAATGCGCGCACCCGAGCTGAGAGGTGCCGGTTCTGGGGATAAAGGATGGAGAACCGGCGAGTACGTCCGCCAGCACTGTGCAAAACCTCAACAAGTTCGCCCCGGTTGACGGCTGCTTGGGCGATGAAATGATAAATCTGAAATAGTCCCCCGCCTGCAATCGCCCAGTTGACACAGCCAAGCACGTCGTCATGAACCCGCTTCTGGCTTCGGAAGGTAAAGTCGATATCTTTGCCGGCCACGTCCCTGAAAATCCAGGGCATAGCCCGTCCAGTGCTTGGAAGCACGAACTGTAGACAGTCATGGCCATTCAGATCGGCCAGCGTCGACGGTGTTCCGCGCGCTTTTAAGTAGGAGGGGGCGGCAAAAACCCCCAGAGTGGCATCTTCAAGGGTGTGCGCAATTAGCCTGGAGTCTTGCGGAATGCCCAACCTGATGGCCAGATCAAATCCCTCTTCGACAAAGTCCACCACGCGATTCGAGATACTCAGCTCGATCTCGACCTGGGGATACATGGCTTGAAATTCAGGCAGCAGAGGAAGCAGCCGGTAATGCGCATAGGGGGTGCCGACGCTAAGGCGTAGCACTCCACTGGGGACTTTTTGGTTTCCAGTAATTATTCGTTCCGCTTCCGCTATCTGCTCCAGCGCTTGCTGACACTGCTGCCGGTAAAGCTCGCCCTCAGTGGTTAGACGGATGTGTCGAGTTGTACGCGCAAAAAGCCGGACACCTAATCTCGCCTCCAGTCGGCTGATTGAGCGGCTGACCGATGCTGGCGTCAGCCCCAACACTTCGGCGGCGGCGGTGAAACTGCCGAGTTCCGCTGCTTTGCAGAACAGCTCGATGCTGCCCAGTTGGACGGGGTCAAAGGCTCTCATTTGTTCACCAGTGTAATTAATGAATTGCTTTCTAGCCAGTTTATCTGCATCAGTTCTATCAATACAGTTGGCTCACACAAGCGACCACTTTGGCCTTCAGCAAAAACTATCTTTTACCCACAGGAACGGACAGATCGTCATGAAATCGCTGTGCAAATCACTATTACTCGGATTGGCATTTGCTATTTCTGCTACTTCTCATGCTGCGCCCAAAGGCGAGGTACTGGTGCTGCTCTCCAGTGAAACCGAATTGCCCCTTCAGGACGGCAAGACTTTGCCGACGGGTTACTACCTCAATGAATTCGGCGTTCCCGCTGATGCTCTGTTACGTGCCGGTTACCAGTTAACGGTAGCCACTCCGAAAGGAAACCAGCCCAAGGCAGATCCGCGTTCTATTGATCCGGTTTACTTCGCCGGCAAGGCTGGCGAAATGCGCCGTATACAGGGTGGCGTTGAGAGTCTAACCGCGCCCGATCACGTCAGGTCTCTGGCTGAAGTAATGAAATCTGGACTAGGCCGCTATGACGGCGTTTTCATCCCGGGCCGGCACGCGGGGCTTATTGATCTCTCGAACAATCCAAAGGTCGGACAGCTGCTGCAGCATTTTCATGCGCAAGGCAAGCCGACTGCCCCAATCTGCCGTGGCCCGATCGCGCTTCTGGCTGCTCAGGATGATCCAGGCAGCTATGAGCAGACTCTGGTCAATAGCCGGCTGGATCAGGCGCGGAACTGGGCCTACAGCGGCTACCGTATGACGATCTTTTCAGATGCCGAAGAGAAGGTTTTTGAAGATTCGCTGAAAGGCGAAAAACTGCGCTACTACCCGGCAAAAGCGATGGCGCAGGCAGGTGGCCAGATGCAGTTTGCTGATGCATGGCAGCCCAAGGTTGTAGTGGATCGTGAGTTGATCACTGGCCAGACCCCCTTCTCCGACCATGCTCAAGCAACCGAGTTTATCAAATCACTGAACCAACATTGCCCCCTGATTAATAGCTGAACAAAGGAAAACTTCATGGCTCCTAAAATTCTGATGATCGTGACGTCCAGCAGCCGTATGGGTAACACTGACAAGCCCACTGGCCTCTGGGCTGAAGAACTTGCCGTGCCCTACTACGCGCTAGTCGATGCAGGTGCGTCGGTAGTAATTGCCTCAACTGCCGGTGGCAAAGCGCCGATCGATGCCGGCAGTGTTAAAGCTAAAGGGGCGAACGATCCCGATGTTGAACGTATGTTGGCTGATGACTCGTTGCTGGCTCAGATCGAAAGGACATTGCCTGTCAGCGAGCTAAGAAGCGAAGATTTCGACGCCGTTTTCTTCCCGGGTGGCCACGGCACGATGTGGGATCTGCCTACCGAGCAAAGTGTGAAGGTCGCGGTGGAGTCAGCTTTTGAAAATGGCCGGCTCATTGCATCGGTATGCCACGGCGCTGCCGGTCTGGTTTCTGCGGTTCGAAGCGATGGGCTGCCGATGGTACATGGCAAGCGCGTCAATTCATTCACCGATGCCGAAGAGGTTGAGGTTGGCCTGGCAGGCGTGGTGCCCTTTATGCTGGAGACTCGATTGCGGGAACTGGGCGGTGTTTTTGAAGGCGGCGATAACTGGCAACCCTTCGCCATTCGTGATGGCCAGTTGATTACCGGCCAAAACCCGCAGTCCTCAGCGAAGGTTGCCGAGATTCTGATAGAGGCGCTTGGTATCAAGGCCTGATAGTCAGACGAATAGCTCATTAAAGCGCTGCTACTCACTGAGGTGGGCAGCCTATGCCTATCGGCTTAACGGTGATGTCAAGTTTGACTCAGACACACATGTCGACATAACCGCTTTTAAGGATACCGTAATGACCGTTCATGTTTTTGCTACTTTACAACCTAAGCCAGAGTACCGAATTAATGTAGAAGAAGCTCTGCAAGCACTGGTGAAAGCCACACGAACCGAGTTGGGAAATATTAGTTACGATCTCTTCGTTTCCGATACAGATAGCGGTTTCTATCTGATTGAAAGCTACAGGGACGAAGCTGCTTTTAAGGCTCACAAGCTGACGGAGCACTATCTGGGCTACCGCAAAAAAACTACCGACTGGCTCCTTGAGCCAACCATGGTGAAAGTTCTCTATCCGTTAAACGCGAATCATAAAAAGTAAGAGCGGGAGCCGGCACATGTACAAAACCATTGTTCTGACTGCTTACCCCAGGGTTAGTCTGTCGGTATTGTCCTGAAGGATAAATCTTCTTCACTACCTTGTCGGCTCTTGATGTGATCAAAGCCTAATCTATTAATCGCATGGTAGTACTTATCAGCCAAGGATTTTTATGTATAAGCCATCCAGAATGTATGTAGCACTGTCTCTTGTTGCGCTGATCTCTCATCCGGCATTCAGTGCTGAGGCCGGGGAGCCTTCGTCATTACCTGCAGCCCGATCTATAGGCGTGATCGAGCCAGTGGCGACTTTCTACGGCGCAATGCCGACCGGGGTCACTGTCAGCGAAACTGGTCGGATTTTCGTTAATTTTCCGCGCTGGGGCGACGAAGTTCCGTACACAGTCGCTGAGTGGCGAAACGGCAAGTCGGTACCTTATCCTAATGCTCAGATTAACCGCCAAGACAATACCCACCCTTCCGAGCGATTCCTGAGTGTTCAAAGTGTCGTTGCCGATGGGCGGGGGCGTCTTTGGGTACTTGATACAGCTGCTCCAGAGTTCTCTCGTCCAATTAGCGGTGGTGCCAAGCTAGTTGCTATTGATCTGGCTACCGACAAGGTGGTGAAAACTGTAATCTTCCCGTCGAATGTCATCGACGCTAGCACATATGTCAACGATGTACGACTCGATTTCCGCGTTGGGCGAGAAGGTGTTGCATATGTCACGGACTCATCACCGAGCGGCAAAGGCGGAATTATCGTTGTCGACCTTGCCACCGGGAAGGCGCTAAAACGATTGGTCGGCCATATTTCGACCTCGGCAGATGCAGAATTCGTGGCAATTGTTGAGGGTAAACAAATGCTTTTCCGAAATCCTGACGGTACTACTAAGCCTTTCACTATCGCGTCTGACGGTATCGCTCTTTCGCCAGATGGCACTACGCTCTATTACTCCCCGCTTACAAGCCGTCGTCTGTATAGCGTGCCTACAGCGCTCCTACGTGACCCTGCTGTTTCCGAGGAGAGACTAGCTGCTGCTGTAATCGACTTGGGTGACAAGGGTGCCTCGGATGGCTTGGAAGCTGACGCTGCCGGAAACATTTACGCAAGCGACTATGAGCATAATGCTATCCATCGTCTCGATTCCAATGGCCGCTGGAGCACCGTTGTACAAGATCCACGCGTGCTTTGGCCTGATACTTTGTCCATAGGCCCTGACGGCTACCTGTACTTCACTGCCAACCAGTTACATAGACAAGCTGGTTTCAATGAGGGTATTGACGTACGCCAAAAACCTTATGTTATTTATCGTACTCCTGCAAAGAATGGCCCGGCTCCCACTCGCTAATCTTCCAACTTTCGAGATTCGTTGACGGTGAGGCCATGTACGGCACTCACCACTCCGGACGATCCGTAAGGGCCTTGCAGCACGGCATCATGTGCAGGCTTTACCAGGTAGTAGTTATCCGAAGATACTGCCGGGGTGAGATTGTTGACTCTCGTGCCCCCCAAATTCATTTTACCTCGGCCTCGATGGGATGGATCGTGGCCCATTCTTTGAAGTGCTCGATGAACGCTCGCACAGGTGGGGCCATATTCTCCCTAGAGGGGTACACAGCATAGACGCCTACATTCGGTTCCACATTCCAATCGGGCAACGCCTCGACCAACCTACCTGATACAAGATCGGGCTTGACATGCCAGTCTGCCAAGAGCGCGATGCCATGGCCATCCAACGCCATCTGCCTGACGACCTCCGCCTGGCTCGATTCGAATCGGCGTTTAATCTTGATCGATTGCTGACTACCACCTTTGGACAGTGACCAATTAACCTCTTTCCCGACAATGAGACCTTCCAAATTCGTAAGATCTCTGGGCAACCGTGGTACGCCGACCTTGTCCCAATACACGGGCGCAGCGCAGATGACTCGCCGCGAATCGCTTATACGCTGTGCAATCATGGAAGAATCCGCCAACACTCCATGACGGATGGCCAAATCAAAGCCCTTTGCAACAACATCGACGACCTGGTCGGTAGGGTGAAGATCTACTACAACCTTCGGATAGGCAGCTAGAAAGCTGCTCAGCACGCGAGCAAGGTAGCCCTGTGCGAATGTGGCAGAAGCTGTGATACGTAAAGATCCTGAGACGTCCTGTGCTTCAGAAAAAGTCCGCTCCGCCTCCATGACGCCATCCAGTATCTGCCTGGCAAACCGTTGGAGCTTTTCGGCATCAGCGGTTGGACTCAATTTCCGAGTCGTTCTGTTAAAAAGCCTTCGCCCTAGTCGATCCTCAAGGGCAAGCAATTTCTTGCTCCCGCCCGCCGCTGTGAGACCCAGCCGCTGCGCCGCCGCACGGATGGTTCCCTCCTCATAAACGGCAAGAAACAAGCGAAGCTCATCAAGGGAGTCGAGCATAAAAATTAACAACCTTTAAGACCGAATGAAGCAACAAGAATAGCATATTCGCGAATTTGCATTGCTGATAGATTTTGGGTTTTCAAGCGGAGCGATAATCGATGCAAGCAATCGTGATAAACCAGCACGGCCAGTCGGATGTATTTGAAGAAATCGAAACAGCTCGCCCTTCAGCACGCCCAGGCCACGTCGTCATTGATGTTATGGCCACCAGTGTCAACCCGGTTGATACCAAGATTCGCAGCGGGAGCGAAGGCACCGCAGGTCTCACCTTTCCCGCCATCCTGCATATGGACGTCTCTGGCATCATCAGTTCGGTGGGTGAAGGCGTTAGCCAATTCAAGGTGGGGGATGAGGTCTATGGATGCGTCGGAGGCATCGTGGGCATTCCTGGCGCCTTGGCGGAGCAAGTTGAAGCAGACGCAAGATTAATCGCTCTCAAGCCCGCCTCATTGAATTTTGCTGATGCGGCGAGTCTTCCGCTCGTGGCAATCACCGCCTGGGAAGCTTTGATTGATCGGGCCTCCATCCAGCCAGATGATGCAGTCTTGGTTCATGGCGGAACGGGTGGCGTCGGCCACATCGGCATTCAGCTGGCAAAACTCATGGGAGCCCGTGTTGCCACTACAGTCTCGAATGTACAGAAAGCAGAGATTGCCCGCTCCCTGGGTGCCGACGATGTCGCCTTTTACCGAGAAGAATCGCCAGAAGAGTACACCCGCCGTATTACCAACGGCTCTGGCTTTGACACAGTGTTCGATACGCTCGGTGGCACAGTGCTCACAAACTCGCTGAAGGCTGCCAAGCTCAAGGGCCATGTCATATCCATCATCGGCTATGACACTTACGACCTCACAGATATGCATTTCAAGGCACTACGGCTGGACTTAGTCTTCATGGCTGTATCAATCATCCATGATCTTGACCGTAGTCATCACGGCAAGATTCTCACAAAGCTGAGCAGATTAGTGGATCGCGGCTTAGTCAAGCCCCTTATCGACGAACGACATCCATTCACAGCTGCAGGTGTAAAGGCAGCTCATGCCCGCCTGGAGTCCGGAGAGGCTATAGGTAAAGTCGTCATCACTCGGTAAACCGGTTTCCCCCTTGGAGCAAGATCATATGCCTAACAATTTACCCATTGTGATTATCGCAAGATTGAAAGCGGAAGAAGGTCTGGAAGAAGACCTGTTAACCGAGCTCCGCAGCTTGGTCGAGGCCTCTAAAAAAGAAGAGGGATGTATTCAGTACGTCCTACATAAATTAGAGGGTGTACCTACCGACTTCATGATTTATGAAATCTGGAAAAGTCAGAAAGCTTTGGATGAGCACACGCTGCAGCCGCACTATCAAAATTTTTCTTTCAAAGCTGCGAGTATGCTGGCCGAGCAACCGACCATCGATAAGTTTGAGCAAGCCTTCTAGCAGTAAGATCTCGAAAGTCCTCCCTTGCGGATGATCATGACCAAATCCTCCGCAAGGGATCACCAGTAAAAATCAAGCGATAGACGTCCGGTCGTTGGCCGAGTGTACGCTCGCCTCAAGTTGGCTGGCGTTAAGCCAACAACAATGAGCGCCGTCGCAGAGACGTGGACTTTCGATTTGTCTCGGGTGGGTTAGCAAGATGCGTCCGAAACAAACCGCTCATAGAGATCTTCCGCCGCGAATGATTCGGCGTACGCGAAAACGCAAAAACGGCAACATCTGGGTTGCTTACTACTACGACGGGAGGGACGAAGATGGCAGGCGTCGAGAGATACCTTTAGGTAACGACCTGGACATCGCCAAAGTAGAATGGGCGAAGCTCGACAGGAAGGCCATTCCAAAGATAACGCGCTTGATGGGTCAGCTATTTGATCGCTATGAAAGGGATGTCATCCCGGGTAAAAAGCCGCGAACCCAGAAGGACAACCTGGCTGAGCTCAAACAGTTGCGCAAAGCCTTCGATGATGCCCCGATGGAGCTGATTACACCTCAAATACTTGCTCAGTATCGAGATCGACGGACAGGCAAGGTTAGGGCGAATCGAGAGATCGCCCTTCTCTATCACATTTTCAACATGGCAAGGGAGTGGGGCATTACTGACCGCCCAAACCCAGCGACCGGTATCCCCAAGAACAAGGAGACTCCTAGGGACTTCTATGCTGGGCCGGCGATCTGGGATGCTGTCTACGAATACGCCGCTCCTGAATTGCGCGATACCATGGACCTGGGCTATTTGACCGGGCAACGCCCAGCGGACGTGCTCGCCACTCGAGCCTCGGACGTGGTTGATGGTTTCCTACAATTCGCCCAAGGCAAAACGATGAAAAAGCTGAGGATACGTCTTGGCACGGAAGCATAGAGCAGCCAGTTGGGGGTACTGGTTGAGCGCCTTCTGAGCCAACGCAAGGCGCGAGGGGTTCGCAACCCTTAGCTAATCGTGACAGAGGACGGCCGCAACGTGACGCAAGCGATGCTGCGCCTTCGCTTTGACGATGCGAGATCCAAGGCCGCCGCCAAAGCGATGGAAGACCTTGATAGCGTCCTGGCCGATAGCATTCGTCAATTCCAGTTTCACGATATCCGGCCCAAAGCAGCGAGCGAAATTGAAGGCCTGGCGCACGCGAGTAGACTACTAGGGCATACCGATAAGCGGATCACGCAGACCGTTTACCGCCGCGTCGGAGAGATCGTGAAACCAACCCGATGAAACCTTTTTTGCGGAAGAGTTGCGGAACACCATCGAAAAGTTGCGGAACACTTGGCCTTTTCAGCGTCGAGTTTTCCGCCCCTCAGAAACGCAAAAAGCCCTGAATAATCAGGGCTTTGAATATGGCGGAAGCGTAGAGATTCGAACTCTAGGATAGTTGCCCATCGACGGTTTTCAAGACCGTTGCCTTAAACCACTCGGCCACGCTTCCAGCTCGTTTGCGGCCGCCATAATACCGTAATGAAACAAGCTGTCAAACTCTCTGTGTCGCGGGTTGCAATGGCTCTGGTAGACTCCCAGCATCTGAACGTTCGAAACCACAGGTTTACCAAGGAGTGTCGCCATGCGCGAACAGGATTATGCCGTACATCACGGCCAGCAGGTCGAGCAGCAGGAGATCAGCAAGGTCCTGCGCAACACGTACAGTCTGCTGGCGCTCACCCTCGCCTTCAGCGGCGTCATGGCCTTCGTTGCCCAGCAAATGCGTGTCGGCTACCCGAACGTGTTCGTGGTGCTGATCGGCTTTTACGGGCTGTTCTTCCTGACCAACAAGCTGCGTGATTCGGCCTGGGGCCTCGTCTCCACCTTCGCCCTTACCGGCTTCATGGGCTTCATTCTCGGCCCAATCCTCAACCGCTACCTGGGCATGGCCGGTGGTGCCGAGGTTGTCAGTTCGGCATTTGCCATGACTGCCCTGGTGTTCGGTGGTCTGTCGGCTTACGTACTGATTACCCGCAAGGACATGAGCTTCCTCAGTGGCTTCATCACTGCCGGCTTCTTCGTGCTGCTGGGTGCGGTCGTGGCCAGCTTCTTCTTCCAGATCAGCGGCCTGCAACTTGCGATCAGCGCTGGCTTCGTGCTGTTCTCGTCGGTGTGCATACTGTTCCAGACCAGCGCGATCATTCACGGTGGTGAGCGGAACTACATCATGGCCACCATCAGCCTGTATGTGTCGATCTACAACCTGTTCGTCAGCCTGCTCCAGCTGTTTGGCATCATGGGGCGTGATGACTGATTGTTGTAGGTTGTGAGAAAGCCCGCTTCGGCGGGCTTTTTTGTGGGTGTGGGAAAGGCATGCCGGTGGCCGTCTTTAGCATGAGTTAACCGGCGCGACAGTGCACATTCGCGGCAGGCGGTTTTTGACTGAAAGGTCAGGTAATTAGGCATAGGGTCGCCGATCATGTAGGCATCGTGCTTTGCTCTACCGCAATCTGGCTTCACCCCGTAGAATGCGCTCCTTTTTTCTTCAGGGGCAGCTTTCAGCCATGAGCACACATGAACACAGCCCAGCAGCATCGGCCCCCGCCAATGAGCTGGTGCTTGGCCTCGAGGACAAGCCTCGGCTGCTGATCGGGCTGCTGGCGGCGCTGCAACACCTGCTGGCGATCATCGTGCCGATCGTGACGCCCGGGCTGTTGATCTGCCAGGCGCTGGGGGTGTCCGCGCGGGATACCAACCTGATCGTCTCCATGTCGCTGGTAATCTCCGGTATCGCCACATTCGTGCAGTGCAAGCGCTTCGGGCCGTTTGGCGCCGGGTTGCTGATCGTGCAGGGCACCAGCTTCAACTTCGTGGGCCCGCTGATTGCCGGGGGTGCGCTGATGGTCAAGCAAGGCACGCCAGTCGAAGGTGTGATGGCCGCCATCTTTGGCGTGGTCATCGCTGGCTCGTTCGTCGAAATGGGCGTTTCGCGCATCCTGCCCTTCGTCAAACGCCTGATCACCCCGCTGGTCACCGGCATTGTCGTGCTGATGATCGGCCTGACGCTGATCAAGGTCGGCCTGATCAGTATGGGTGGCGGCTTCGGTGCCATGGCCAATGGCACCTTCGCCAATGGCGAGAACCTGCTGTTGTCGGGTGTGGTGCTGGCCATTATCGTGATCCTCAACCGTATTCCGGTGGTGTGGATGCGCAGCTGTGCCATCGTTATTGCCCTGGCGGTCGGCTATGCGCTGGCGGGCTATATGGGCCGCCTGGACTTCACCGGTATGCATGAGGCCGCGCTGTTTCAGGTACCGACGCCGCTGCACTTCGGCCTGAGCTTCTCGTGGGCGCTGTTCATTCCGATGCTGGTGATCTACCTGGTGACGTCGCTGGAAGCCATTGGTGACGTGACCGCCACCAGCAAGGTGTCGCGCCAGCCAGTCGAAGGCCCGGTATGGATGCAGCGGATCAAGGGTGGCGTGTTGGTCAACGGCGCCAACTCGCTGTTGGCGGGCTTGTTCAACACCTTCCCGAGTTCAATCTTTGCGCAGAATAACGGCGTGATTCAGCTAACCGGTATTGCCAGCCGCCATATCGGCATGTGGATTGCCGTGATGCTGGTGATATTGGGGCTGTTCCCCAGTGTTGCCGGGGTGATTCAGGCGGTGCCAGAGCCGGTGCTGGGGGGTGCGGCAATGGTCATGTTTGGCGCGGTTGCAGCGTCGGGCATCAATATTCTGGCCAGCACCCGCCTGGACCGGCGTGCGCTGCTGATCATTGCCGTGTCGTTGGCGCTGGGCCTGGGTGTGGCGCAGGTGCCGGAGTTCCTGGCGCATATGCCGGCGGCGGTGCGCAATGTGCTGGAGTCAGGGGTGGCGACCGGTGGCATCTGTGCCCTGGTGCTGAACTGGTTCCTGCCGGAGAGCAAGGAACAGGCTTGAGGCCTGTTCCCTTCTGACAGGGCCTTGCGCAATCCCTGTAGGAGCGGCCTTGTGTCGCGATGGGCTGCAAAGCAGCCCCAGCAATTTGTGCATCTGCGCTGAAGCCCCGGGCTGCTTTGCAGCCCATCGCGACACAAGGCCTCCTACAAAAGCCCGCGCCCGCATGCACAAGCGGGCGCGGGCTTTTTTGCTTTATCATGGCGGTATTTCTTTGCATGAGTTACCCATGAAATTCGCTATCGCGGTGTTCTCCCCGGCCCATGCGCCCTCCTCGCGGCGCGCCTTGCGCTATGCCGAGGCGGTGCTGGCCGGCGGGCATGAGATTGCCCGGCTGTTCTTCTATCAGGACGGGGTACACAGTGCCTCGGCCAACGTGGTCGCGCCCCAGGATGAAGTGGACGTGGCCGCGCAGTGGCGTGCCTTTATCGAGACCCACCAGCTGGATGCCGTGGTGTGCATCGCCGCCGCCTTGCGCCGTGGCGTGCTCGACGAGGCCGAGGCCAACCGCTATCAGCGCCCGGCCGTGAACCTGCCCAGGCCATGGGAGTTGTCCGGCCTGGGGCAACTGCACGAGGCCGCGCAAGTCGCCGACCGCCTTGTCTGCTTTGGAGGCGACTGAAATGGCCAAATCCTTGTTGATCATCAGCCGCCAGGCGCCGTGGAACGGCCCATCTGCCCGCGAGGCGCTGGACATCGCCCTGGCCGGTGGCGCGTTCGACCTGCCGCTGGGCATGCTGTTCCTCGACGATGGCGTGTTCCAGCTGGCGCCAAACCAGCAACCTGCCGCCGTGCAACATAAGAACCTGGCCGCCAACCTGCAGGCGTTGCCGATGTTCGGCGTCGAAGAACTGTTCGCCTGCAACCACAGCCTCACCCGCCGTGGCCTGGCCGCCGACAGCCTGGCACTGCCAGTGCAAGTGCTGGATGACGCGGCACTGACCGCACTGATCGCCCGTTTCGACCAGGTGGTAACGCTCTGATGACGACCCTGCACGTAATTGCCCACTCCCCGTTCGGCGACGAGCGCCTGGCCAGTTGCCTGCGCCTGCTTGGCGCGCACGACGCCCTGCTGCTGTGCGGCGATGCGGTGTACGCCCTGCGCAGCGGCAGCGAAGCGTACCGCCAGTTGCAAGCCGCCAGCCTGGCCCAGCGCCTGTTCGCCCTGGACGAAGACCTGCAAGCCCGCGCGGTCGGCAACGACCTGGCCAAGGCCGTGGACTACGCCGGGTTCGTCGAACTGTCGCTGCACTACGACAAGGTCAACAGCTGGCTATGAATACCCTCACCGTTGCCGATCAGGCGATCGCCCTGGACAAGGACGGCTTTCTGGTCGACCTGCAAGACTGGTCCCATGCAGCCGCCGAGGCCCTTGCCGAGCGCGAGGGCATTGCGCTGACCGCGGACCACTGGGAAATCCTCGAACTGCTGCGACAGTTCTACCAGGAGTACCAGCTGTCCCCGGCCACCCGCCCACTGATCAAGTACACCGCCCTGAAGCTAGGCCCTGACAAGGGCAATAGCCCGCACCTGAACCGCCTGTTCAATGGCACCCCCGCCAAACTTGCCGCCAAGCTGGCGGGCCTGCCCAAGCCGACCAATTGCATATGACCCTGCCACCCTTGAATCAAGCCCGCCCGCTGACCCTGGAAACTCCGGCCGAACACCCGTTCGCTGAATTCGTGCGCATTCTTGGCAAAGGCAAGCGCGGCGCGCGCGGCCTTACCCGCGAGGAAGCACGGGCTGCCATGACCCTGCTGCTGGAAGGCAAGGTCGAGGACACCCAGCTGGGCGCCTTCCTGATGCTGCTGCGGCACAAGGAAGAAAGCGCCGAAGAGCTGGCCGGCTTCACCGAAGCGCTACGCGACCACCTGCAGGCCCCGCGCATTGCCGTGGACCTGGACTGGCCAACCTACGCTGGCAAGAAGCGCCACTTGCCCTGGTACCTGCTGGCCGCCAAATGCCTGGCCGGCAATGGTATTCGCATCCTGATGCATGGCGGCGGTGCACACACAGCCGGGCGCCTGTATACCGAGCAACTGCTCGACCTGTTGCATATCCCCCTGTGCCGCGACTGGGCAGCGGTCGACACCGCGCTGGGCCAACATCAGCTGGCGTTTTTCCCCTTGCACGACTGGGCGCCGCAACTGCAGCGCATGATCGACCTGCGCAACACCCTGGGCCTGCGCTCGCCCATTCACTCCCTGGCGCGGGTGCTCAACCCGCTGGGCGCGCGGTGCGGCCTGCAAAGCATCTTCCACCCCGGTTACCAGGCGGTACACCGTGAGGCCAGCCGCCTGCTGGGCGACCATGCCGTGGTGATCAAGGGCGATGGCGGCGAGATCGAGGTCAACCCGGACGTCATCAGCCACCTCTACGGCACCACTGCCGGCGTAGCCTGGGATGAGGAATGGCCGGCGCTCAGCGAGCGCCGTCACGTCAAGCCCGCCACGCTGCAACCGGAGCATTTGCTCGCCTTCTGGCGTGGTGAAGTGCAAGACAGCTACGGCGAGAAAGCGCTGATCGCGACCATGGCCTTGGCACTGCGCGGCCTGGAGCAGACCCGGGAACAAGCCTTCACGAACGCGCAGGCCTATTGGGATAACCGTGATAGATCGATTTAGTCGATAATACCACGCCGATCTTTGCGCTATTTCTTCGAACGATCTGGCCTAGACTGGGCTCCAACGACAAACCCTTTGTTCCAGGAGCTCACCATGGGCCTTTTGATCGATGGCCGCTGGCATGATCAGTGGTATGAAAACGGCAAGGACGGCACCTTCAAACGCGAAAACGCCCAGCGCCGCCATTCGTTGCCCGCCCCCGAAGCCGGCCGTTACCACCTGTACGTGTCGCTGGCCTGCCCTTGGGCGCACCGCACGTTGATCTTCCGCGCCATCAAAGGCCTGGCGCCGTTGATCGACGTTTCGGTAGTGAGCTGGCTGATGCAAGACCATGGCTGGACCTTCGACCAGCAGCAAGGCTCCAGCGGCGATCACCTCGATGCACTGCAGTACCTGCATCAGCGTTATACCCAGGACGACCCGCACTACACCGGCCGGGTGACAGTACCCGTGCTGTGGGACAAGAAAGAGAAACGCATCGTCAACAATGAGTCGGCTGAGATCATTCGCATTTTCAACAGCGCGTTCAACGCGTTGACCGGCAACACCCTCGACCTGTACCCAGCGCCGCTGCGCCCGGCCATCGAGGCGCTGAATGAACGTATCTATCCGGCGGTGAACAACGGCGTCTATCGCGCCGGCTTCGCGACTACGCAGGAGGCCTACGAGGCGGCGTTCGATGATGTGTTCAACGAACTGGATTACCTGGAAGAGCTGTTAGGCCGCAATCGCTACCTGGCGGGCGAATACCTGACTGAAGCCGATGTGCGCCTGTTCACCACGCTGGTGCGCTTCGACGCTGTGTATCACGGGCACTTCAAGTGCAACCTGCGGCGCCTCAGCGATTATCACAACCTGTCGAACTGGCTGCGTGAGCTGTACCAGTGGCCTGGGGTGGCGGGAACTGTAGATATGGAGCATATCCAGAAGCACTATTACATGAGCCACAAGACCATCAACCCGAACGGGATCGTGCCTAAGGGGCCGTTGCAGGATTTCAACCAGCCGCATGATCGGGAGCGGTTGGTGGGTAAAGGGATTTGGCAGGGTTGAGGCACTGGGGGCTGCTTTGCAGCCCATCGCGACACAAGGCCGCTCCTACAGGGGACCGCGCAGTGCCTTGGTGTAGGAGCGGCCTTGTGTCGCGATGGGCCGCAAAGCGGCCCCGGCGGTTTCAGCTGTTCTGCGAACCTTCAAACCAGGCCAGCTTGTCGCGCAACTGCACCACTTCCCCAACAATCACCAGGGTCGGCGCATGCACTTCATGCTGGGCCACCAGCTCCGGCAAATCCGCCAAGGTACCGGTGAACACCCGCTGATTACGCGTAGTGCCCTGCTGCACCAGGGCCGCCGGGGTACTGGCCGCACGCCCATGGCGAATCAGCTCTGCGCAGATCGTAGGCAAGCCCACCAAACCCATGTAGAACACCAGGGTCTGCGACGGCGCTACCAGGTCGTTCCATGGCAGGTTGCTGGTACCATCCTTGAGGTGCCCGGTCACGAAGCGCACCGACTGGGCATGGTCGCGATGGGTCAATGGAATGCCGCCATAGGCGGAACAGCCACTGGCCGCCGTAATACCCGGAACCACCTGGAAGGGGATGCCATGCTCGGCCAGCTCTTCGATCTCTTCGCCACCGCGGCCAAAGATGAACGGGTCGCCGCCCTTCAGGCGCAGCACGCGCTTGCCTTGCTGGGCCAGGTCAACCAACAGGCGGTTGATCTGGTCCTGCGGTACGGCGTGGTCAGCGCGGCGCTTGCCAACGTAGATACGCTCGGCATCACGCCGGCACATATCGATGATCGCCGGGGCCACCAGGCGGTCATACAGCACCACATCGGCCTGCTGCATGAGGCGCAAGGCGCGGAAGGTGAGCAGGTCCGGGTCGCCCGGGCCCGCACCTACCAGGTAAACCTCGCCCCCCTGCTGCACCGGCGCGCCCTCCACCATCGCCTGCAACAGGCGTTCGGCTTCGGCGCCCTGCCCGGCCAGCTGGCGCTCGGCGATCGGGCCCTGGAACACGGTCTCCCAGAAGCCACGGCGCTGGTTCACATCCGGATACAAGGACTTGACCTTGTGCCGGAACCGCGCCGCCAGCCCGGCCAGCTCACCGTAGGCAGCCGGGATCCAGGCCTCCAGCTTGGCGCGAATCAGACGCGCCAGCACCGGAGCATCCCCGCCACTGGACACCGCAATCACCAACGGTGAACGGTCGACAATCGCCGGGAAGATCACCGTGCACAAGGCTGGCGCGTCCACCACGTTGACTGGCAGGCTGACGGCCTGCGCATCGGCCGATACCTGCGCGTTCAGCCCAGGGTCGTCAGTGGCGGCGATCACCAGCCGGCACCCGACCAGGTCGGCGGCCTGGTAGCCACGCACCAGCACCTCACCGCCACCTTCCCGGGCCAACGCAGCCAACTGGCCGTCGACGTCCGGCGCCACCACGCGCAGCACACTCCCGGCATCGGCCAGCAAGCGCGCCTTGCGCAAGGCGATCTCACCGCCGCCGACGACCAGTACACGGCCGCCCTGCAGCTTGTGGAACAGCGGCAGATAATCCATTTAGCGGATGACCTCGACGCCGCCCATGTAAGGCTTCAGCACCTCTGGCACGCGGATCGAGCCGTCGGCCTGCTGGTAGTTTTCCAGCACCGCCACCAAGGTACGGCCAACCGCCAGGCCGGACCCGTTGAGGGTGTGTACCAGTTCTGGCTTGCCGGTTTCCGGGTTACGCCAGCGGGCCTGCATGCGGCGCGCCTGGAAGTCGCCGCAGTTGGAGCACGAGCTGATTTCACGGTACTTGTCCTGGCTCGGCACCCACACTTCCAGGTCATAGGTTTTCACCGCGCCGAAGCCCATGTCGCCGGTGCACAGGGCCAGCACGCGGTACGGCAACTCCAGCAGCTGCAGCACGCGCTCGGCGTTGGCCGTCAGCCCTTCCAGGGCTTCCATCGATTTCGCCGGCTCGACCACCTGCACCATCTCGACCTTGTCGAACTGGTGCTGACGGATCATGCCGCGGGTGTCCCGGCCGGAAGCGCCCGCTTCACTGCGGAAGCACGGGGTGTGGGCAACCAGCTTCAGCGGCAGTTGCTTGGCGTCCAGAATTGCGCCTGCCACCAGGTTGGTCAGCGACACCTCGGCAGTCGGGATCAGGTAGAAGTCAGCCTCGCCTTCGCGGGTGATCTTGAACAGGTCTTCTTCGAACTTCGGCAACTGGCCAGTGCCCTGCAGCGCTGGGGCCTGCACCAGGTACGGGGTGTAGTGTTCCTCGTAACCGTGCTCACCGGTGTGCAGGTTGATCATGAACTGCGCCAGGGCGCGGTGCAGGCGGGCAATCGGCCCGCGCAGCACGGCAAAGCGTGCGCCGGACAGCTTGGCAGCGGCCTCGAAGTCCAGGCCACCGCTGAGTTCACCCAGGGCAACGTGGTCCTTGATGTCGAAATCGAAGGTTTGCGGGGTGCCCCAACGGCGCACTTCAACGTTGTCGTCTTCGCTGGCACCGACCGGTACGCTGGCATCCGGCAAGTTGGGGATGGTCAGCAGGATGCCGTCCAGTTCGGCCTGGATCTCGTCCAGTTCGGCCTTGCCGGCCGCCAGCTCATTGGCCATGCGCTCGACATCGGCCATCAGTGGGGCGATGTCCTCGCCTTTGGCTTTGGCCTGGCCGATGGACTTGGAACGGGCGTTACGCTCGGCCTGCAGTTGCTCGGTACGGGTCTGCACCGCCTTGCGGCGTTCTTCCAGTGATTCGATGCGCGCGACATCCAGGCTGAAGCCACGGGAGGCCAGGCGATCCGCCACTTCCTGAAGTTGGCCGCGTAACAGTTTGGAATCGAGCATATCGTTCTCTCGTTATAGGTAGGTGTTGGTTCAGAAACGGGTCAGGGACAGGCCGGCCCAGGTCGCGAGCAGCCCGCCCACTACGCTGATACTGGTATAGCCCAAGGCCAGCGGTACTTGCCCGCTTTCCATCAGGCGCACGGTGTCGAGCGAAAAAGAGGAAAAAGTCGTAAGGCCACCAAGGAAGCCGACGATCAAGCCGGCGCGCAACTCGACCGGCGCCAGTGGCTTGTGCAGGAACAAGCCGTAAAGCAGGCCGATCAGCAGGCAGCCAACCAGGTTGACCGCCAGCGTACCGGCATAGAAGTGCCGTGGCCAGTGGGCGGTGACCCAATTGGCGGTGGCAAAGCGCAGCAACGTACCGGCGACGCCCCCGGCACTTACGGCAGCGATCAAGGCAATCATGGTTTTCTCCGCTGACGGGGGCTGTTGCGGTCCAGGTCGGCCAGGTGGCGCAGCTTCTCGCCGATTTTCAGTTCCAGGCCGCGCGGCACCGGCTGGTAGTACTGGCGTGGCTCGAGTGCATCGGGGAAGTAGTCCTCACCGGCCGCATAGGCGTCGGGCTCGTCATGGGCGTAGCGGTACTCGTCGCCGTAACCCAGTTGCTTCATGAGCTTGGTGGGCGCATTGCGCAAGTGCAGTGGCACTTCCAGCGAGCCATGCTCGGCGGCTTCGCGCAGGGCGGTCTTGAAGCCCATGTACACCGCGTTGCTCTTCGGCGCACAGGCGAGGTAGGTAATGGCCTGGGCCACCGCCAGCTCGCCTTCGGGGCTGCCCAGGCGCTCTTGTACATCCCAGGCGGCCAGGCACAAGCCGAGTGCCCGCGGGTCGGCGTTGCCAATGTCTTCGCTGGCCATGCGCACCACACGGCGGGCGATGTACAGCGGGTCGCAGCCGCCGTCGAGCATGCGCGCGAACCAGTACAGCGCGCCGTCCGGGTTGGAACCGCGTACCGATTTGTGCAGCGCGGAAATCTGGTCGTAGAAGGCTTCGCCGCCCTTGTCGAAACGGCGACGGCTGTCGCCCAACAGGCTCTGCAGCATCTCGACGTCGATTTCACTGCCGTCTTCGGCCAGGTCCGAGGCATTTTCGAGAAAATTGAGCATGCGCCGGCCATCGCCGTCTGCGGCGGCCATCAGCATCTTGAAGGCATCGTCGCCCACCCGCAGGTTGCGCTTGCCCAAGCCACGCTCCTCGGTGAGGGCGCGGTCGACCAGCTTGCGCAACGCCGCCTCGTCCAGGCTCTTGAGCACGTACACCCGCGCCCGCGACAACAGTGCGTTGTTAAGCTCGAACGAGGGGTTTTCGGTGGTGGCGCCAATGAACAGCAGGGTGCCGTCTTCCACGTAGGGCAAGAAGGCATCCTGCTGCGACTTGTTGAAGCGGTGCACCTCGTCGACGAAGAGAATGGTGCGGCGGCCGTATTGCCCTGCCTGCTGCTTGGCAACCTCCACCGCCTGGCGAATTTCCTTCACCCCGGCCAGTACCGCCGACACGGTTTCGAAATGCGCATCACAGAACTGCGCCAGCAGCCGCGCCAGGGTGGTTTTGCCTACCCCTGGCGGGCCCCAGAAGATCATCGAGTGCAGCGCGCCTTGCTCCAATGCCTCGCGCAGCGGTTTGCCGCGCGCCAGCAGGTGCTCCTGGCCTACGTACTCGTCCAGGTTGGACGGGCGCAGGCGGGCCGCCAGAGGCTGGGCGACAGGTTCGCTTCGAAACAGGTCCATGGCGAGCTCTGGTTACTCCTTGATCACGTCCGCGCCTTTGGGAATGTCGAACTTGAACCTGCTGTCCGGCACCGCCTGGTTGGCCTTGACGCCATTGAACAGGATGTTGGTGCGCTGGCCGACGCTGTCGATCAGCTGCATGTCATTGATCAGGCCCTTGCGGAACGACACGCGCAGCGAGTCGAACAAGGTGTCCTTGGTTTTCGGCTTGAGGGTGAAGTCCATGACTTCGCCCTGCTCCTTCGAGGTGATGTCGAAACTCTGGCTGATTTTCGATACATCACCCGACAGCAGCAGCGCCGGGGTCTGGTTCAGGCGCACGTCGAGCTTCTTGATGGTGGCCTGTTCCAGGTCCGGGTCCCACAGGGTGACGTTCTTGCCGTCCGACACCACCACTTGCTCCTGCGGTGCGTCGGTATGCCAGTAGAACAGGCCCGGACGCTTGACGGTCATCTTGCCCGAGGTTTCCTGCAGGCTGGTGCCATCGGCGCCCAAGGTCAGCTGGGAGAAATTGGCCTCGATGGTCTGTGACTTTTCCAGCAACTGGGTCAGGCGTTGCACATCCTGCTCACCGGCATAAGCGGTAACCGAGCCCAGGGTCAGGGCAGAAACCAACAGCATGCGAATCGCGCGCATGGGAATCCTCATTGAGCATTGAAAGGGCCGGGCACCAACACTGGCGCCCGGCAGGGTGTTCATCAGTCGCGCGGGCCGCCTGGGGCAATTACTTCCCGCGAGCCGTTGCTGTTCATCGGGGTAACGACGCCGGCCATTTCCATCGACTCGATCATGCGGGCGGCACGGTTGTAGCCGATCTTCAGTTTGCGCTGTACCGCAGAAATGGAAGCACGACGGCTCTCGAGCACGAACTGCACCGCTTCATCATACAGCGCATCGGTTTCGGCATCGTCGCCATCACCGCCACCGCCGCCGCCGTCGAAGCCGCTGCCGGCTTCTTCCACGCCATTGAGAATGTCGTCGTTGTAGTCTGGGGCGCCGCGCAGCTTCCACGCCTCGACCGTGCGGTGCACCTCGTCGTCGGAAACGAACGCGCCATGCACCCGGATCGGCAGGCTGGTGCCCGGCGGCATGTACAGCATGTCACCGTGGCCCAGCAGTTGTTCGGCACCGCCCTGGTCGATGATGGTCCGCGAGTCGATCTTGCTCGACACCTGGAAGGCCATGCGGGTCGGGATGTTGGCCTTGATCAGACCGGTGATCACGTCCACCGAGGGGCGCTGGGTGGCGAGGATAAGGTGAATGCCCGCCGCACGCGCTTTCTGCGCGATACGGGCGATCAGTTCTTCGACCTTCTTGCCGACAATCATCATCATGTCGGCGAATTCGTCGACCACCACCACGATGGTCGGCAGGGTTTTCAGCGCCGGCGGCTCGTCGTCCATGCTTTCGCGGCGGTACAGCGGGTCGTGGATGATTTCCCCGGCTTCCTGGGCATCCTTGATCTTGCGGTTGAAGCCGGCCAGGTTACGTACACCCATGGCCGCCATCAGCTTGTAGCGGCGCTCCATCTCGGCCACGCACCAGCGCAGGGCGTTGGCGGCGTCCTTCATGTCGGTGACCACCGGGCACAACAGGTGCGGAATGCCTTCGTAGATCGACAGCTCGAGCATTTTCGGGTCGATCATGATCAGCCGCGCGTCTTCCGGGCTGGACTTGAACAGGATCGACAGGATCATCGCGTTGACCCCCACCGACTTACCGGAACCCGTGGTACCGGCCACCAACAGGTGGGGCATCTTGGCCAGGTCGGTAATCACCGGCTTGCCGCCAATGTCGTGGCCCAGGGCCAGGGTGACAGGGGACTTCTGCTCATCGTACTGCGGCGTGGCCAGCACTTCGGAGAAACGCACCATCTGGCGGTTTTCGTTGGGGATCTCGATACCCACGGTGGTCTTGCCGGGGATGACCTCGACCACACGCACGCTGGTCACCGCCAGCGACCGCGCCAGGTCCTTGGCCAGGTTGGCGATACGGCTGACCTTGACGCCAGCGGCAGGCTGGATTTCGTAACGGGTGATCACCGGGCCTGGGTGGATGGAGTCCACCGAGACCTCAACGCCGAACTCCTTGAGCTTGATTTCCAGCAGCTGACCGACACCGGCCAGGGATTCTGGCGAGTACTCGATCTTCTTCTGCTCGGCCGGGTCGAGGATGGAAATAGACGGCAGCGTGCCCTCCACGGCGCTGTCGATGAACAGCGGCGTCTGCTTCTCTTTCATCACCCGCTTGCTCGGCTCTGGCGCCTTGTCTACGGCCGGGGGCACGATGGTTGGCGTGGACGACGGCACACGGGCAAGGCTTGGCTCGCGGGGCGGGACCACCGGCTCGCGGGCCAGGGCCGGTTCGCGGACCGGGGCAACGGGCTCGCGCCCGAGGGTCGGCTCGCGGGGCTCGACCACCGCCGCCGGCGCCTCTTCGCGCTTGAAGATGCGCTCACGCAGCGCCGGTTTGGCGGGTTCGCGTTTCTCGGCGACCGTTGGCGCGGCCTTCACCACGGGCTCATCCTCGCGCAACTGCGCTTCAAGGCGCTTGCGTTCGTTGCGGGCTTCCCACCAGCGATTGGCGGCGCCCTGCACCAGTTCGAACAGGTCGAGGGTGATCTTGCCCGTCAGGTCCATCACCTTGAACCATGACAGGTCGGTGAACACGGTCAGGCCGAACAGGAACAGGGCAATGAACATCAGCGTACTGCCCTGCACGTTCAGCAGGTTGCGCGCCAGGTCGCCAAGGCTCTCGCCCAGGGCGCCGCCGGCAGAAAATGGCAAGCTCGCAGGCGAATGGAAGTGGATATGCGCCAGCGCCGCCCCCGACAACACCAGGAACACCAGGCCGATCAGCCGCCAGGAAAACAGCCAGCCGCTCCAGTCCCAGGGCTGATGGCGCTGGCGGAAGATCTGCCAGGTTTTCACCGCCAGCAGCAGCGGGAAGATATAGGCGAAGTAACCCAACACCATGAACAGGATGTCGGCAAAGTAGGCACCGGCACGCCCGGCGGCGTTCTGCACCTGGTCGACGGTGGCGGTGTGGCTGAAGCCCGGATCCGAAGTGTCGTAGGTCAGCAGCGCCATCCACAGGTACAGGCACAGAGCGCCAACGGCGATCAACGCACCTTCCTTGAGGCGATAATGCAGCTGCTGCCGCCACAGGGGCACGGGCAAGGGAGCTGGGGTTGCGGTGGATTTCTTCAAAACACGTCTATTCCTGCGCGTGTTGCGCGTCCAATAGTGCTCGGCCGGCAGTGCGACCAATGAACCACTACTTTTAACATTACTGCCCGCCCACTGCCATGACGGCGCGCCATATGGCGCTCAAGCGGGGGCGACTCTCACATGCCTGCAATTTGAGCACGCATTTTCTTTCGTGACAAAGGCTTATGCTGTGTTTTTGCACAGGTATGACAGCAAATGTAGCGGATGGTGCCTGTGGTTTCATCAATGTGCAGGAAATTGCCCGAATTCCGCGGCCGTGCCGGCCCTGGCCGCCGCTGCCGGCGCTCAGCCATTGACCCTGCCGGGCGCGCACGCCATGCTGCCCGCTCCCCTCCCCCACCGCACGATAGACCATGCTCACCTGGCTGACCCGCGACTCGCTGACCTTCCCGCCCCTGGAAAAGGCCCTGCACGAACCCAACGGCCTGCTCGCCGCCGGCGGCGACCTGAGCCCCGAACGGCTGGTGCAGGCCTACCGCCATGGCTGCTTCCCCTGGTACCAGGACGGCCAGCCGATCCTGTGGTGGTCACCCGACCCGCGCACGGTGTTGCTGCCCGACCAGCTTCACGTATCGCGCTCGCTGGCCAAGCTGATGCGCCAGGGGCGCTACCAGGTCAGTTTCGACAGCGACTTCCCGGCGGTCATCGACGCCTGCGCCGCCCCCCGCGATTACGCCGACGGCACCTGGATCACCGATACCATGCGCAACGCCTACTGCGAACTGCACCGTCGCGGCATTGCCCACTCGGTCGAAGTACGCCAGCACGGCGAACTGGTCGGCGGCCTGTACGGCCTGGCCATGGGCCAGTTGTTCTTCGGCGAATCGATGTTCAGCCGCGCCGACAACGCCTCCAAGGTCGGTTTCGTGACCCTGGTCGAGCACCTGCGCCAGGCCGGCTTCGTACTGATCGATTGCCAGATGCCCACCAACCACCTGCACAGCCTCGGCGCCCATGCCATCAGCCGCGCCGAGTTCGCCCGCTACCTGGCCCGCCACCTCGACCAGCCCAACAGCGCGACCTGGGTGGTTGCCTAGGCGGTTTTCCCTGGCTGGCTTACACTTAGAACAAAGTCTCACCGAGGGGTTGATCATGACAGAGTTGGCGCGGTTGAAGTTCTATGCCACTCAACCCCACTCCTGCAGTTACCTGCCCGACGAGCAGGCAACCACGCTGTTCCTCGACCCCAGCCAGCCGATGGACGTGAACGTCTATGCCGACTTGTCGGACATGGGTTTTCGCCGCAGTGGCGACCACTTGTATCGCCCCCACTGCCAGAACTGCAACGCCTGCGTACCGGCGCGCATTCCCGCGGCCCGCTTCATTCCCAACCGCCAGCAGCGGCGCATTCTCAAGCGCAATGCCGACCTCACCGTGAGCGCAGCGCGCCCGGCGTTCAAGGAAGAGTACTTCGAGCTGTACCGGCGTTATATCGAAACCCGCCATGCCGACGGTGACATGTACCCACCCAGCCGCGACCAGTTTTCCACCTTCCTGGTGCGGGACCTGCCCTTCTGCTGGTTCTACGAATTTCGCCTGGCCGGCCGGCTGATGGCAGTGGCCGTGTGCGACGTGCTGCCCAATGGCCTGTCAGCGGTCTACACCTTCTACGAGCCCGACGAGGAGCGCCGCAGCCTGGGCCGTTTCGCCATTCTCTGGCAGATCGGCGAAGCCCTGCGCAAGGATCTGGAGGCGGTGTACCTGGGCTACTGGATCAAGAACTGCAAGAAGATGAACTACAAGACACAGTATCGGCCCATCGAATTGTTGATAAACCAGCGCTGGGTCACCCTCAACTGAAAGCATTGGCTTGACACACAGTTTTCCGGCATAATCCACGCCACTTTTTTGCCCGGTGCGGATATGCGTCGGGCCAACACTGGACACCGAGGGCTCAACTGCATGTCGAAAGAAGACAGCTTCGAAATGGAAGGTACTGTCGTCGACACCCTGCCCAACACCATGTTCCGCGTGGAGTTGGAAAACGGGCACGTCGTAACCGCGCACATCTCCGGAAAGATGCGCAAAAACTACATCCGTATTCTCACTGGCGACAAGGTCCGCGTCGAGCTGACGCCTTATGACCTGAGCAAGGGCCGCATCACCTACCGTGCGCGCTAAGCTCCAGCCATGAAAAAGCCCGGCCAAGTGCCGGGCTTTTTCATGGCTTCAAGTTTGTAAGGGGCTGCGTGGCAGCCCCATGTATCACGCTACTTCAGCCGTGGTCTCGAAGTCGAACACCAACTCGCCATCGCGCAAGTCGACGTGCACCACACCGCCATGCTCGGCCAACTCACCGAACAGGATCTCCTCGGCCAACGGCCGCTTGATCTTGTCCTGAATCAACCGCGCCATCGGCCGCGCGCCCATCTGCGCGTCATACCCCGAGGCCGCCAGCCAGCCGCGGGCCTCGTCGCTGACCTCAAGCAGCACGCGCTTGTCTTCGAGTTGCGCCTGCAGTTCGATAAGGAACTTGTCGACGATGCTCTTGATGGTTTCGGTGCTCAGGCGGCCAAACTGGATGATGGTATCCAGGCGGTTGCGGAACTCTGGCGTAAAGCTCTTGCGGATCACTTCCATCGCATCGGACGCATGGTCCTGATGGGTGAAGCCGATCGAGGCCCGCGACGCGGTTTCCGCGCCGGCGTTGGTGGTCATGATCAGGATCACGTTACGGAAGTCGGCCTTGCGCCCGTTGTTGTCGGTAAGGGTACCGTGGTCCATCACCTGCAGCAGCAGGTTGAAGACTTCCGGGTGCGCCTTCTCGATTTCGTCGAGCAGCAACACGCAGTGCGGCTGCTTGGTAATCGCCTCGGTCAGCAGACCACCCTGGTCGAACCCGACATAGCCGGGCGGTGCACCGATCAAGCGCGAAACGGTATGGCGCTCCATGTACTCGGACATATCGAAGCGCACCAGCTCCACACCCAGCGCCTTGGCCAATTGCCGGGCCGCTTCGGTCTTGCCGACGCCGGTAGGGCCGGCAAACAGGAACGAACCCACTGGCTTGTCAGGTGCCTTGAGGCCGGCACGCGACAGCTTGATGGCCGTGGACAGCGAATCGATGGCCTGGTCCTGACCGAAGACGGTCAGCTTCAGGTCGCGCTCCAGGTTACGCAGCAGTTCCTTGTCGGAGCTGCTGACATGCTTCGGGGGAATTCGCGCAATCTTGGCGACGATATCCTCCACCTGCGGCACGTCGATGCGCTTGACGCGGCTGGCTTCCGGCTGCAGGCGCTGGTAGGCGCCAGCCTCGTCGATCACGTCGATGGCCTTGTCCGGCATGTGCCGGTCATTGATGTAGCGCGAGGCCAGCTCGGCGGCGGCGCGCAGGGCTTCGTCGCTGTACTCGATATTGTGGTGGCTTTCGAACCGCCCTTTCAGGCCACGCAGGATGCCCACGGTGTCTTCAACCGAGGGTTCGCTGACGTCTACCTTCTGGAAGCGCCGCGCCAAGGCACGGTCCTTCTCGAAGATGCCACGAAATTCCTGGAAGGTCGTGGAGCCGATGCAGCGGATTTCACCCGAAGACAACAGCGGCTTGAGCAGGTTGGACGCATCCATTACCCCACCCGACGCCGCACCGGCACCGATGATGGTGTGGATCTCATCGATGAACAGAATGGCCTGAGGCCGCTTGCGCAGCTCGCCAAGCAGCGCCTTGAAGCGCTTCTCGAAGTCGCCGCGGTACTTGGTACCGGCCAGCAGCGCGCCCAGGTCGAGCGAGTACACCACGCTCTGTGCCAGCAGGTCAGGCACCTGGCCATCGACAATACGCTTGGCCAGCCCTTCGGCAATCGCCGTTTTGCCCACCCCGGCCTCACCCACCAGCAGCGGGTTGTTCTTGCGGCGGCGGGCAAGGATCTGCGCAACGCGCTCCACTTCCTGCTCGCGGCCAACCAGCGGGTCGATGCGGCCAGCACGCGCCAGCTCGTTGAGGTTGCTGGCATAGGCGTCCAGCGGGTTGCTGGAAGAAGAGGTTTCACCACCCTCTTCGTCCTGCATGTCCTGGTCGCTCTCGGATTGCGAGCCATGCCCCGGCACCTTGGAGATGCCATGGGCGATGTAGTTGACCACATCGATGCGGGCCACGCTTTGCTGCTTGAGCAGGAACACGGCCTGGCTTTCCTGTTCGCTGAAGATCGCCACCAGTACGTTGGCGCCGGTCACTTCACGCTTGCCAGAGCTTTGTACGTGGAACACGGCGCGTTGCAGCACACGCTGGAAGCCCAGGGTTGGCTGGGTTTCCCTGTCTTCATCGTTGACAGGAATCAGCGGCGTGGTCGAATCGATGAACTCTTGCAGGTCGTGCTTGAGCTTGTCGAGATTGGCGCCACAGGCGCGCAGAACGGTCGCGGCAGCCTCATTGTCCAGGAGTGCCAGCAGCAGATGTTCGACGGTCATGAATTCATGACGCTTCGAACGGGCCTCCTTGAAGGCAAGATTGAGGGTGACTTCGAGCTCGCGGTTTAACATAGCTTCACCTCATACCCAAGTGGTCGGCGATTAACCGTCCTTCTCGATTTCACAGAGTAGCGGATGCTGGCTTTCCCTGGCGTATTGGTTGACCTGCATAGCCTTCGTTTCGGCGATGTCACGGGTAAACAATCCGCACACTGCCCGCCCCTCGGTATGGACGGTCAGCATGATCTTGGTCGCCAGCTCGCGGTTCAGACTGAAGAACGTCTCGAGCACTTCGACGACGAAATCCATCGGTGTGTAGTCATCGTTGAACAAAACCACCTTGTACATCGGTGGCGCCTGCAGGATCGGCTTGGCTTCCTGAACCGCCAGACCGGAGCCATCGTCCTCATTCGATTGAGGACGATCCTGATTGAATGTTAGTCGAATCTGGCTGTGTGCATGCATGGAAAGAATTTCATCACATCGACAGGTTAAGGTTGTGGGTTGACCCTGCGAACGGCCATTGGTGCAGCCGCTGCATGACCTTGACTATCGGCAAAACGGTGTTACAACCAATAGGAACCCACCGTGGTCGATAAAGATCCGCGCAGTCAACCAGATTTTTTCGCAAGGTTCGTATGCGGATGAAGTGGATGATACTCCAGTGATGGAGTCCTTTGCAGAGGGACATAGGGATGGCAAGCGGTAAAGTCAAGTGGTTCAACAATGCCAAGGGCTATGGATTCGTCAATGAAGAGGGCAAGAACGACGACTTGTTCGCTCATTATTCAGCCATCCAGATGGACGGGTACAAGACGCTCAAGGCCGGCCAAGCCGTGACCTTCGATGTCATCCAAGGCCCGAAAGGTTTACATGCCGTCAACATCAGAAGTGCATCCACGGCTGCGCCCGCGCCGGCCAGTGCACAGCCCGTGGGCAGCACGGCCGACGCCTGACCGACTGCCCTGCCAGCGGTAAACGATAAGAAAGGCCGCTTCTTTACCAGAAGCGGCCGTTTCACATTCGCTTACATATGTTTGATCATGGCATCGCCGAAGCCCGAACTTCCCACCAGCGTGGCACCGTCCATCAGGCGCTCGAAGTCGTAAGTCACGGTCTTGGCCGCAATCGCGCCATTGGTGCCTTTGATGATCAGGTCGGCGGCCTCGGTCCAGCCCATGTGGCGCAGCATCATTTCTGCCGAAAGAATCACCGAACCCGGGTTGACCTTGTCCTGCCCGGCATACTTGGGCGCCGTGCCGTGGGTAGCCTCGAACATGGCCACGGTGTCGGACAGGTTGGCCCCCGGGGCGATACCGATGCCGCCCACCTCCGCCGCCAGGGCGTCAGACAAATAGTCGCCATTGAGGTTGAGCGTGGCGATGACATCGTACTCGGCCGGGCGTAGCAGGATCTGCTGGAGCATGGCGTCGGCAATCGCGTCCTTGACGATGACTTCGCGGCCGGTCTTGGGGTTGTTGAACTTCATCCACGGCCCGCCGTCGAGCAACTCGGCACCGAACTCGTCACGCGCCACTTCGTAGCCCCAGTCCTTGAAGGCACCTTCGGTGAACTTCATGATGTTGCCCTTGTGCACCAGCGTCAGCGACTCGCGGTCGTTATCCACCACATATTGCAGGGCTTTGCGTACCAGACGCTTGGTCCCTTCGCGGGAAACCGGCTTGATACCAATGCCGCAGTCCTGGTCGAAACGGATCTTGGTAACGCCCATTTCCTCCTTGAGGAACTTGATCACCTTGTCTGCTTCCGGCGAACCGGCCTTCCATTCGATGCCGGCATAGATGTCTTCGGAGTTTTCCCGGAAGATCACCATGTCGACATCCCCCGGTTTTTTCACCGGGCTTGGCACGCCCTGGAACCACAGCACAGGGCGCAGGCACACATACAGGTCCAGCTGCTGGCGCAAAGCCACGTTCAGCGAACGGATGCCGCCACCCACCGGGGTAGTCAGCGGGCCCTTGATCGACACCACATACTCACGCACGGCGTCGAGGGTTTCCTGCGGCAGCCAGGTGTCCTGGTCGTAGACCTGGGTGGCCTTTTCGCCGGCGTACACCTCCATCCAGGCGATCTTGCGCTTGCCGCCATAGGCTTTCTGCACAGCGGCATCGACCACCTTGATCATCACCGGTGAGACGTCAACGCCGATCCCGTCGCCTTCGATGTAGGGAATGATCGGCTGGTCGGGCACGTTGAGCGAATGGTCTGCATTGACGGTGATCTTGGCGCCGTCGGTCGGAACCTTGATTTTCTGGTATGCCATGCTTGCACTACTCCGCTATCGGGTGTGGGTTGGACATCAAGCGTAGCAATGAGCCTAAACCACATCTGCCGACCTGCAAGCTGACGGCGGGGGCGCGGGCGCGCCCGCGCAGAACACCTCGCCAGCACTGCGGCATTACGCCACATTGCCCCTCAGTCTTTGGTCTTATAAATGGGCCGATATCACTTGGCCTTGCTGATTAGGCCAAATGGTTTGGTATACTCCGCCGCGACCGTTGGGTCATCGGGGCGAATCCCAGGAAAATGCGGACCGCCCTGGGCCGTGATCGGCCGAAAAGCCGGGCCTTTTCCGCCTGGCTGCCAAAGCCTGGGCTGTTACCGCAGTTCAGCACTTGACGCTCGACTGATGCATCCACCATCACCGCTCGCAGCTTCTCGACTTTCCGCTCATGGCTTGCCAGGGCGATGCGCCTTACCCTGCGCACCACGAGACTCGAGCACGCTCAGCACACAGAGAGTTAACCCGCATGCCCACCCGTTCCAAGATCATCTATACCTTCACCGACGAAGCCCCTGCCCTCGCCACCTACTCGCTGCTGCCGATCATCGAAGCGTTCACCGCTTCGGCTGACATCGCTGTCGAAACTCGCGACATCTCCCTGGCTGGCCGTATCCTTGCCGCCTTCCCGGAGCAACTGGGCGCAGAGAAGCAAGTAGGCGATCACCTGGCGGAACTGGGCCAGCTGGCTACCACCCCCGAAGCCAACATCATCAAGCTGCCGAACATCAGCGCCTCGGTACCGCAGCTCAAAGCCGCGATCAAGGAGCTGCAAGGCAAGGGCTACAACATCCCTGACTACGCCGACGAGCCGGCCACCGAGCAAGAGAAAGAATCCCGCGCCCGCTACGACCGCATCAAAGGTTCGGCCGTGAACCCGGTCCTGCGTGAAGGCAACTCCGACCGCCGCGCACCGCTGTCGGTCAAGAACTACGCGCGCAAGCACCCGCACAAGATGGGCGCCTGGGCCGCCGACTCCAAGTCGCACGTCGCCCACATGACCCAAGGCGACTTCTACGGCAGCGAAAAGGCTGCATTGATCGAAGCTGACGACAGCGTACGTATCGAACTGGTCGGCAAAGACGGCAGCACCACCGTGCTGAAGGAAAAGACCGCGGTCAAGGCTGCCGAAGTCATCGACTGCGCAACCATGAGCCGCAAGGCCCTGAAGGCCTTCATCGCCGAGCAGATCGCCGACGCCAAGGCCACCGGCGTGCTGCTGTCGGTACACCTGAAAGCCACCATGATGAAGGTCTCCGACCCGATCATGTTCGGCGTCATCGTCGAAGAGTTCTACAACGACGTGCTGGCCAAGCACGCCGCCGCCCTGGCCGAAGTGGGCTTCAACGCCAACAACGGCATCGGCGACCTGTACGCCCGCATCAAGGACCTGCCAGCTGACAAGCAGGCCGAGATCGAAGCCGATATCCAGGCCCTGTACGCCCAGCGCCCGGCCCTGGCCATGGTCAACTCCGACAAGGGCATCACCAATCTGCACGTACCGAGCGACGTGATCGTCGACGCCTCGATGCCGGCCATGATCCGTGACTCGGGCAAGATGTGGAACACCGCTGGCGAGCTGCAAGACGCCAAGGCAGTGATCCCGGACCGTTGCTACGCCGGCATCTACCAGGCCACCATCGAAGACTGCAAGGCCAACGGCGCCTTCGACCCTACCACCATGGGCAGCGTGCCGAACGTTGGCCTGATGGCGCAGAAAGCCGAAGAGTACGGTTCCCACGACAAGACCTTCCAGGTCAAGGCCGACGGCGTGGTTCGCGTGGTCGACAGCAAGGGCAACGTGGTTCTGGAGCAGAACGTCGAGGCCGGTGACATCTTCCGCATGTGCCAGACCAAGGACGCGCCGATCCAGGACTGGGTCAAGCTGGCCGTCAACCGTGCCCGCCTGAGCAACACCCCAGCGGTGTTCTGGCTGGACCCGGCCCGTGCCCACGACGGCGTGATGATCGAGAAGGTGCAAAAGTACCTGAAGGATCACGACACCACCGGCCTGGACATTCGTGTCATGGCCCCGGTCGACGCCATCAAGTTCTCCCTGGCCCGCATTCGCGAAGGCAAGGACACCATCTCGGTTACCGGTAACGTACTGCGCGACTACCTGACCGACCTGTTCCCGATCATGGAACTGGGCACCAGCGCCAAGATGCTGTCGATCGTGCCGCTGATGAGTGGTGGCGGCCTGTTCGAAACCGGCGCCGGCGGCTCGGCCCCCAAGCACGTGCAGCAGCTGGTCGAAGAGAACTTCCTGCGTTGGGACTCGCTGGGTGAATTCCTGGCCCTGGCCGCTTCCCTGGAGCACCTGGGCAACACCTACGACAACCCGCGCGCCAAGGTTCTGGCCAGCACCCTGGACCAGGCAACCGGCAAGTTCCTCGACACCAACAAGTCGCCATCGCGCAAAGTCGGCGGTATCGACAACCGCGGCAGCCACTTCTACCTGACCCTGTACTGGGCCCAGGCCCTGGCTGCACAGAGCGACGACGCCGCCCTGCAGGCACGCTTCGCCCCACTGGCCAAGACCCTGACCGAGAACGAGGAGACCATCGTCGCCGAGCTCAACGCCGTTCAGGGCAAGCCAGCCGACATCGGTGGCTACTACGCCCCGGATGCCGAGCTGACCGCCAAGGTGATGCGCCCAAGCCAGACCCTGAACAGCGCCATCGCCGCCCTGTAAGGTCCGCTTGACGTAACAGCACAAACCCCGGCCACGCACCGGGGTTTGTGCTTTTTCAGCTGTAAGTTTCAAGCTACAAGCTACAAGCTACAAGTCGAAGCGGTACGCGGATTGCTTCAACTTGCTACTTGCCACTTGCCACTTGCCACTTGCCACTTGCCACTTGCCACTTGCTACTTAGGGAGAGAATCGACCGTGTCATGGCAACCCCACATCACCGTCGCCACCATCGTCGAGCAGGACGGCAAATTCCTGTTCGTCGAAGAATTCAAAGCCGACCGGCACGTCTTCAACCAGCCCGCCGGGCACCTGGAAGCCAACGAGACCCTGCCCCAGGCCGCCCTGCGCGAAACCCTGGAAGAAACCGCCTGGGAAGTCGAGCTCACCGGCGTGGTCGGCATCTACCTGTACACTGCGCCCAGCAACGGCGTGACCTACCAGCGCATCTGCTTTGCCGCCCGCCCCGTGCGCCACCATGCCGACCTGGCCCTGGACAGCGACATCGTCCGCGCTGTCTGGCTGACCCGCGAAGAGCTGCTGGCCGACCCCACCCGCTGGCGCAGCGAGCTGGTGCCGCGCTGCCTGGACGACTACCTTGCAGGCCCGCTGCACAGCCTTGCGCTGCTGCGCGACTGACGTAGCGCCGCGGCTTTGATAGAATCGGCGTTTTTCCCCCTTGATACACACCGGTACCCATGACCAGCCCAGCACTCAAAGACCCCGCCAAGACCCGCGTCATCGTCGGCATGTCCGGCGGCGTGGACTCTTCCGTCTCCGCCCTTCTGCTCATCGAGCAGGGCTACCAGGTGGAAGGGCTGTTCATGAAGAACTGGGAAGAAGACGACGGCACCGAATACTGCACCGCCCGTGAAGACCTGGCCGACGCCCAGGCCGTGTGCGACCGCATCGGTATCAAGCTGCACACCGCCAACTTCGCCGCCGAGTACTGGGACAACGTGTTCGAGCACTTCCTCGAAGAGTACAAGGCCGGCCGTACGCCCAACCCGGACATCCTCTGCAACCGCGAAATCAAGTTCAAGGCGTTCCTCGACTATGCCCTGTCGCTGGGTGCAGACCTGATTGCCACCGGCCACTATGTACGCCGCCGCGACACCGGCGCCGTTACCGAACTGCTCAAAGGCCTGGACCCGAACAAGGACCAGAGCTATTTCCTGCACGCCGTTGGCGGCAAGGAAATCGCCCGCACGCTGTTCCCGGTGGGCGAACTGGAAAAACCCGAGGTCCGCGCCATTGCCGAAAAACACGGCCTGGCCACTGCCAAGAAAAAGGACTCCACCGGCATCTGCTTCATTGGTGAACGCCGCTTCAGCGACTTCCTCAAGCAGTACCTGCCCGCCCAGCCAGGTAATATCGAAACCACCGAAGGCGAGGTGATCGGCCGCCACCATGGCCTGATGTACCACACCATCGGCCAGCGCCAGGGCCTGGGTATCGGCGGCCTGAAGGACGCCGGTGACGAGCCCTGGTACGTGCTGCACAAAGACCTGACCCGCAACGTGCTGGTGGTCGGCCAGGGCAACGAACACCCATGGTTGTTCTCCCGCGCCCTGCTCGCGTCGGAAATCTTCTGGGTCAACCCGGTAGACCTGAGCAGCCCGCGCCAGCTCACCGCCAAGGTACGCTACCGGCAGAGCGACCAGCGCTGCACCCTGGCGCTGACCGACGGCGGCTACCGCGCCGTGTTCGACGAGCCCCAGCGCGCCGTGACGCCGGGCCAGTCGGTGGTGTTCTATGATGGCGAGGTGTGCCTGGGTGGCGGCGTGATCGAGGCGGCCGAGCCGTGGAGCCCGCGGGCATGAGCACACTGCGCGAGCAATTGATTGCCCTGGGCGGCGTCTTCCAGGCAGCCGTGCTGGTTGACCGCATCGCCCGCACCGGCCAGGCCAGCGAGGCCAACATCGGCTGCATGCTGGGCAGCTTGCTGGTACGCGACCCCAAAGACACCCTGGAAGTGTTCGGCGGCGACGACCTGAACCTGCGCGATGGCTATCGCGCGCTGGTCGGCGCCCTGGAGCGCGACCCCAGCAGCCTGCAGCGCGAGCCCCTGCGCTACGCCCTGTCGATGCTGGGCCTGGAGCGCCAGTTGAACAAGCGTGGCGACCTGCTCGACACCATCGGCAACCGCCTGCCACAAATCCAGTCGCAGGCCGATCATTTCGGCCTGGTTCACGAAAATGTCATCGCTTCCAGCGGAGCCTTGTACCAGGACACCTTGAGCACCCTGCGCCAGCGCATCCAGGTACACGGCGACATGCGCTTCCTGCAGCAGGCCAGCAACGCCTCGAAAATCCGCGCCCTGCTGCTCGCCGGCATTCGCGCCGCGCGCCTGTGGCGCCAGCTGGGCGGGCACCGCTGGCAACTGGTGTTCAGCCGGCGCAAACTGTTGAACGAGCTGTACGACATGATGCGAGGGTAAGCTGCAAGCTCTAAGCTACAAGCAGCAAGCAGAAGCAGCACGTCGGCTTTTACTTGCTACTTGCAGCTTGAAGCTCGCCGCCTGCCTTTTTCATGTATGATACGCGCCCTTCCAAAAGCCTGACTGTCCGAGAACACCCCATGCAGCTTTCTTCGCTCACTGCGGTTTCCCCTGTAGACGGCCGTTACGCCGGCAAAACCCAGGCCTTGCGCCCCATCTTCAGCGAATTCGGCCTGATCCGTTTCCGCGCCCTGGTCGAAGTGCGCTGGTTGCAGCGCCTGGCCGCCCACCCGCAAATTGGCGAAGTGCCGGCGTTCTCCGCCGAGGCCAACGCACTGCTGGACACCCTTGCCAGCGATTTCAAGCTTGAGCACGCCGAGCGCGTCAAGGAAATCGAGCGCACCACCAACCACGACGTCAAGGCGATCGAATACCTGCTCAAGGAGCAGGCCGCCCAGTTGCCTGAGTTGGCCAAGGTCAGCGAGTTCATCCACTTCGCCTGCACCAGCGAGGACATCAACAACCTGTCCCACGCCCTGATGCTGCGCGCTGGCCGTGACGACGTGCTGCTGCCGCTGATGCGCCAGATCGCCGAGGCCATTCGTACCCTCGCCCACGCCCACGCCGACGTGCCGATGCTGTCGCGCACCCACGGCCAGCCGGCTTCGCCGACCACCCTGGGCAAGGAACTGGCCAACGTCGTGTACCGCCTGGAGCGCCAGATCGCCCAGGTTGCCGCCGTACCGCTGCTGGGCAAGATCAACGGCGCCGTGGGCAACTACAACGCCCACCTGTCGGCCTACTCGCAGATCGACTGGGAGGCCAACGCCCGCGCCTTCATCGAAGACGAGCTGGGCCTGCAGTTCAACCCGTACACCACCCAGATCGAGCCGCACGACTACATCGCCGAACTGTTCGACGCCATCGCCCGCTTCAACACCATCCTGATCGACTTCGACCGTGACGTATGGGGTTACATTTCGCTGGGCTACTTCAAGCAGAAGACCGTCGCCGGCGAAATCGGCTCTTCGACCATGCCGCACAAGGTCAACCCGATCGACTTCGAAAACTCCGAAGGCAACCTGGGTATCGCCAACGCCCTGTTCCAGCACCTGGCCAGCAAACTGCCAATCTCGCGCTGGCAGCGTGACCTGACCGACTCCACCGTGCTGCGCAACCTGGGCGTGGGCTTCGCCCACAGCGTCATTGCCTACGAAGCCAGCCTCAAAGGCATCGGCAAGCTGGAAGTGAACGAAGCCCGCATCGCCGCCGACCTGGACGCCTGCTGGGAAGTGCTGGCCGAACCGATCCAGACCGTGATGCGCCGCTTCAACATCGAAAACCCCTACGAAAAGCTCAAAGAGCTGACCCGTGGCAAGGGCATCACCCCACAAGCGCTGCTGACCTTCATCGACGGCCTGGACATGCCAGCCGAAGCCAAGGCCGAGCTCAAGCTGCTGACCCCTGCTACCTACATCGGTAACGCGGCAGCCCAGGCCAAACGCGTCTAAGCAGACCGCCGCATACAACGCCCGGCCTGGCCGGGCGTTTTTATTCCCGTACGAAAATTACGTTTTTTCAATAGGTTGAACATGAATCCTGATACTCCACTGCAGCTGCTCGGCGGCATCTCGGCCCGCGAATTCATGCGCGACTACTGGCAGAAAAAGCCGCTGCTGGTGCGCCAGGCCTTCCCGGACTTCATCAGCCCAATCGACCCCGACGAGCTGGCTGGCCTGGCCCTGGAGGAAGAAGTCGAGTCGCGTATCGTGCTGGAGCATGGCGCCCACCCGTGGGAACTGCGCCGTGGCCCGTTCACCGAAGAGACCTTCGCCGAGCTGCCGGAAAAAGACTGGACCCTGCTGGTACAGGCCGTCGACCAGTTCGTTCCGGAAGTCGCCGAGCTGCTGGAGAACTTCCGCTTCCTGCCCAGCTGGCGCATCGATGATGTGATGATCAGCTTCGCTGCCCCTGGTGGCAGCGTTGGCCCGCACTTCGATAACTACGACGTGTTCCTGTTGCAGGGCCACGGCCAGCGCAACTGGAAGGTCGGCCAGGTGTGCAGCAGCGACAGTGCGCTGCTGGAGCATGCCGACCTGCGTATCCTGGCCGAGTTCGAGCAGGGCGAAGAATGGACCCTGGAGCCAGGTGACATGCTGTACCTGCCACCACGCCTGGCCCACTACGGCGTTGCCGTGGACGAGTGCCTGACCTACTCGGTTGGCTTCCGTGCCCCTAGCGCCGCCGAAGTACTCACCCACTTCACCGACTTCCTCGGCCAGTTCCTGCCCGACGAAGAACGCTACAGCGACGCCGACGCCCAGCCTGCCAGCGACCCGCACCAGATCCAGCATGACGCCCTCGACCGCCTCAAGGCGCTGCTCGACAAGCACATGAACGACAAAGACCTGCTGCTGACCTGGTTTGGCCAGTTCATGACCGAACCGCGCTACCCGGAACAGATCGTCGGTGAAGAGCTGAGCGAAGAGGAGCTGGTCGATGCGCTGGAGCAAGGCGCCATCCTGATCCGCAACCCGAGTGCCCGCCTGGCCTGGTCGGAATTCGAAGACGACCTGCTGCTGTTCGCCAGCGGCCGCAGCTGCCCATTGCCTGGCAAGCTGCGCGAGCTGCTGAAACTGGTGTGCGCGGCCGACGCACTGCACATCGACAACCTCGGCGAATGGCTGCAGGATGGAGATGGCCTTATGCTGGTACAGCAACTGGTGAAACAAGGAAGCCTGGGATTCGCCAATGAATAAGATTCGTGTGCGCCTCGCCGACTGGCACAAGGACAACGCCGACATCCGCCGTATCCGTGAAGCGGTGTTCATCGCCGAACAGCACGTGCCGCCGGAGCTGGAATGGGACTCGGAAGATCCGACCGCCGTGCACTTCCTGGCCCTGGAAGGGGACTATCCGATCGGCACCGCCCGCCTGCTGCCCGATGGCACCATCGGCCGGGTCTCGGTATTGAAGGACTGGCGTGGGCTGAAGGTGGGTGACGCACTGATGAATGCGGTGATCGTCGAAGCGCAGAACCGTGACCTGAAGCAGCAGATGCTCAGCGCCCAGGTCCACGCCACGCCGTTCTACGAGCGGCTGGGCTTCCGCGTAGTCAGCGAAGAGTTCCTCGAAGCCGGCATCCCGCACGTAGACATGGTGCGCGACTCGCGCCCCTGACCCATAGCTTTTACCGGCCTCTTCGCGGGAAACCCGCGAAGAGGCCGGTAAAGGCAGGTGACATGCTCACTCACAAAAAGCTGTACATCCATCCAGATAAAACTTGCCTCCGCGCCCCTGCTTGCGCATCCTAGTGCTCATCATTCCTCGATGAAGCGTTCCCGGCCATGCGCCTGTTCCTCTGCGAAAAACCCTCCCAGGCAAAAGACATCGCCAAAGTGCTCGGCGCCACCCGCAAGGGCGACGGCTGCTGGCAAGGCACCAACGTCTGCGTAACTTGGTGCATCGGCCACCTGCTGGAAACCGCCCCGCCCGACAGCTACGACGAACGCTACAAGCGCTGGAACCTGGCCGACCTGCCGATCATTCCAGACAAATGGAAGATGCTGGTCAAACCCAAGACCGCCAGCCAGTTCAAGGCGGTCAAGCGCCTGCTTGGCGAAGCGCGCGAGCTGGTAATTGCCACCGACGCCGACCGTGAAGGGGAAATGATCGCCCGCGAACTGGTCGAACATTGTCGCTACCGTGGCCCGGTGCAGCGCCTGTGGCTGTCGGCGCTGGACGACGCCTCCATCCGCAAGGCCCTGGCGCGCCTGCTGCCCGGCCACGAAACCTTCAACCTGTACCACTCGGCGCTGGGCCGTTCCCGCGCCGACTGGCTGATCGGCATGAACATGAGCCGGCTATTTACCCTGCTGGGCCGGCAATCCGGCTACCAGGGCGTGCTGCCCGTGGGCCGGGTGCAAACGCCCACCCTGCGCCTGGTGGTTGACCGCGACCGCAGCATCGCGAACTTCGTGCCGGTGCCGTTCTGGGCTATCGACGTGCAACTGGAACACGCCGGCCAGGGTTTCAACGCGCAATGGCGGGCGCCGGAAGACGCCTGTGACGACCAGGGGCGCTGCCTGAACCAGGCACTGGCGCAACGAGCGGCTGCCGATATCGGCCAGGCCGCCACCGCAACGGCCATGAAGGTGGCCACCGAGCGTGTGCGCGAAGCAGCACCATTGCCCTTCGATCTCGGTACCCTGCAAGAGCTGTGCTCGAAAAAATTCGGCCTCGGCGCCCAGGAAACCCTCGACATCGCCCAGGCGCTGTACGAAACCCACAAGCTGATCACCTACCCGCGCAGCGACTGTGGCTATCTGCCGCAAAGCCAGCACGCCGAGGCAGCAGCCATCCTCGCCGCGCTGCAACGGGCCGATGCCAGCCTGGCGCCCCTGCAGCCCTACCTCGAGCCGCAACGCCGCTCGCGGGCCTGGAACGACGCCAAGGTCAGTGCCCACCACGGCATCATCCCCACTGCCGCTGCCAGCGACCCGGCGCGCCTGCCAGCCAAGTACAAGGCGGTGTACACCCTGATCCGCGCCCGCTACCTGGCGCAGTTCCTGCCCAACCACGAGTTCGACCGCACCCAGGCCGACTTCGACTGCGCGGGCCATGCCCTGCGCGCGGTGGGCAAGCAGATCGTCGAGCCCGGCTGGCGCCGCGCCCTGCCCGAAGCCCTGACCCCGGGCAAAGGCCGCGAGGCGCCCCCCGCCCAGGTGCTGCCAGCATTACGCGAAGGCCAGGACTGCAGCGTGCAAGGCCTGCAACTCAAAGACCTGTGGACCCAGCCACCCAAGCCCTTCACCGAAGGCGACCTGATCAAGGCAATGAAGAACGTCGCCAAGCTGGTGGACGACCCGCGGCTGAAACAAAAGCTCAAGGAAACCACCGGCATCGGCACCGAGGCCACTCGGGCGAGCATCATCCAGGGGCTGCTAGACCGCGGCTACCTGGTGAAGAACGGCAAGGCATTGTCGGCCACGCCTGCCGCGTTCAGCCTGATCGACGCCGTGCCCCGTGCCATCGCGGACCCAGGCACGACGGCCATCTGGGAACAGGCCCTGGACATGGTGCAGAGTGGCGAGATGAGCCTGGAAGACTTCGTCGCCCGGCAGTCGGCATGGATGGGCAAGTTGGTGGAGCGTTGCCAGGGTATGCGCATGACCATCAGCGGGCCGGCAGCCGGGGCGGCGCCGCCGTGGAAGAAGAAGCGGCGTAGCGGTGCTGGAAAAAGCAAACCGACTGGGAGCAAGCCGGCGGCTGGCAAGCCGCGTCAGCCTCGGAGGAAGGCGGCAACCTGACACTTGTGCATTGCAAGTACCGGCCTCTTCGCGGCTTAAGCAGCTCTCACCTGTGGAAGCGGGTTCAATCGCGAAGAGGCGAGTACGGTCACTGCAAATCACCCATCAGGTACCGCTTTTCAACCGGCTGAACGCCCGGGTGAGCTCGCGGTTGAATGCCTTGCCATTGTCATTCTTGCTATACAACCGCGCCCTCACCTCAGCCGGTGGGTAGATTCCCGGGGCATTGCGAATATCTGCATCCACCAGGCCATCAGCCGCGGTGATCGCATTGGCGTAGTGAATGGTATCGGTAATCGGCGCGATCACTTCCGGGCGCATCAGGTAGTCCATCAGCTTCCAGGCCGCCTCGGGATGCGGCGCATCCTTGGGCACCACCAGCGCATCGAGCCAGATCAACGTGCCTTCCTGCGGAATGCTGTAATCCAGCACGAACGCCTTGCCCGCCTGCTGCGCCTGCCCTTGGGCGATAGCCACATTGCCGTTCCACGACATCGCCACGCAGGTTTCGCCATTGGCCAGGTCGTTGATGTTGCGATCGTTGTCGAAGTAACGAATGTACGGGCGGACCTTGCGCAACTGCGCTTCTGCCGCCTTCAGATCTTCAAGGCGCTGCTGGTTGATGTCCAGGCCCATGTAGCGCATCACCGCGGCGAACACTTCATTGGGGTCGTTGAGCAGGCTTACCCCGCAGTCGGCGAATTTCGCCACCACTTGCGGGTCGAACAGCATAGCCCAACTGCCCAGCGGTGCGTCGGCCATGCGCATGGTCACGGCCTGCTGCTGGTAACCCACGCCGGTGGTGCCCCAGGCATAGGTCCCGGCGTAGCGGTTGCCTGGGTCGAACACAGCCATGTGCTGGCGAAATTCCTCGCCGATACCCGCCAGGTGCGGCAACTTGGCTTTGTCCAGCGGCTCCAAGGCGCCGCTGGCGATCGCGCGGCTCAGGTGCTGGCCGGCACTGAGCACAACATCGTACCCGCTACCCCCGGTCAGCAGCTTGGTCTCAGCGGTTTCCAGCGAGTCGAAATGGTCGGCGACCACCCGGATGCCGGTTTCCTTCTCGAAATTGCGCAGGGTATCCGGGGCGAGGTATTCGCCCCAGATATACAGATTGACGCTGGGCTGTTGTGCGTCGGCCGCCAGGGCCACCGATGCCGTGCAGCCCAGGGCGACCGCAGCCGCCAGCGTGGTCAGTTTCATCAGCGGCGGCCTCCGGCGTATTGCGGCATGGTGATGCAGGCGACGTTGCCGCCACCGAGCAGGATTTCGCGGGAGTTGTCGATGCCGATGATGCGGTGCTCGGGGAACAGTTCGGCAAGGGTCGCCTGGGCGACGCTGTCGTTGCGGTCACCGAACAACGGCACGACGATAGCCGAGTTGCCGGCGTAGTAGTTGATGTACGACGCGCAGATGCGGGTCCCGGCCTCGCGCAGGTGAGTCCCTTCGACCTGGTCCAGGCCTGCCGCCTCCTCGGCAGTCCACTGCAATACATCGGGCTGGGGCAGCTTGTGCACCTTCAGCTCTCGACCGCGGGCATCGCGGGTGCTGCGCAGGATGTCGTAGGCCTCCTGATAGATCTCCCACTGCGGGTCATCGCGGTTATCGGTCCACTGCAGCACCACTTCGCCTGGGCGCACGAAGCACGCCAGGTCGTCGACATGGCCATCGGTCTCGTCGAACTTGCAGCCACGGGGCAACCAGATCACCTGGTCCGCGCCCAGGTAATCCTCCAGGCGGCGGGTGACCTCGGCTTTGCCCAGGTGCGCGTTGCGATTACGGTTGAGCAGGCACTGCTCGGTGGTCAACAGGCTGCCCTGGCCGTCACTCTGAATACCGCCAAGCTCGGCGATCAATGGGGCGCGGTAACGGTCCAGGCCTTCGATTTCGAGCATTTTCTGGGCGATCTGGTCGTCCTTGTCCCACGGGTAGTAGAGGCCACCGTCGAGCCCACCGTAGGCGTTGAACTCGAAGTCGACGCCGCGCACCTCACCGCTGCTGTCGTTGACCATGAAGCAAGCACCGCTGTCGCGAAACCAGGTGTCGTTGCAGGTCATTTCCACCACCCGCACCTGCGGCGGCAGCATGCGCCGGGCGTTGGCGTACTGGGCAGCAGAGGCGCAGACCGTGACGGGCTCACTGGACGCGATTGCGCTGACGATATCGACCCAGACTTTCTGCGCAGGCTTGGCACCATTGCGCCATACGTCCGGGCGCTCGGGCCAACCGAGCCAGCATCGCGCCTTGCGCTCGAATTCGCCAGGCAAGCGGAAACCATCGGCTTTGGGGGTGGTGGTGAGCGAACGTGCCATGGATCAACCTCGTGTCGGTGAGCGATGACTGCACGCTACGCCGCCCCGCGCTGGGCATCCAACGATGAAAACTCAGCGATAGCTGAATTCAATTCAACTGTCACCCAGCTGTTCAATGAACCAGTCGATGAATTCGGCCACCGGCGCCCGTTCCAGGCGCAGCCGCTCGCACACCAGCGCGTACTGCCCCTGTGCCGTCACACTGGCACTGAACGGACGTACCAGCCGGCCGCTCTGCAAATCAGCCTGACAGGTCAGGTTGTCCCCCATCGCAATGCCTTGCCCCAGCGATGCGGCCTCCAGGGCCAGGGCGGCATGGGGGAAATACAACTGGCGGATGGGCAAGGCGTCTTCGGCGTGGGTGGCCAACCAGGTGGTCCAGGTGCGGCCGTCCTGGTCATCATGCAGCAGGCAGTGGCGCACCAGATCGCGCGGGCGCTTGAGGCCGCCCTGGTTGAACAGCCCCGGGCTGCACACCGGGAAGAACTGCAGCAGCGGCAAGGGCCGGACGAAGTGCGTGCTGGCGTCCAGGGCGCTGGTACCGTAAGTGATGGCCAGGTCGACATCCAGTGCCGGAGCGCCGGCATCGATCGGCTGATCGTGCAGGTGCAAAGTGATGTGCGGGTAACGGCTGCTGAAGTCAGCCAGGCGCGTCACCAGCCATTTTTGTGCCAATTCAGCGGTCACCGCCACCCGCAACACCGCCTGGGAGCCAGGGTCACGCAGTTCGTCGCAGGCCTTGCCGATCAGTTCGAAGGCTTGTTGCAGGTGATGCAGCAGGCGCCCGGCTTCGGCACTGGGGCGTACCTGGCGGCCGACACGCCCGAACAGGACAACACCGAGTTGCTCCTCGAGTTGGCGAATCTGGTGACTGACAGCGCTGTCGGTGACACACAATTCGGCGGCGGCGCGGCCGAAGTGGCCGTGGCGGGCAGCACACTCGAAGGTGCGCAAGGCAGTCAATGAAGGCAGGCGGCGCATGGTGTTTTCATGATAGGGCCTTGTGTCGCGCAAGGGCCGCAAAGCGGCATCCGATCATATATCCAACCACGGTGGAAAAACGAACAGGTTGGCTTCATGAAAATACGATGCTAGATTTTCATGAAAATAATCATAATAAATTTCATAAGGCCCACGCATGTTCAAGCAATCCGCTCAGCACGTCGCCAGCTACTACGCCCAGACCTACCCCACCAGCATCCCTCTGCGCCCTACCCTGCAAGGTCGCCACGACACCGAGGTGCTGATCATCGGCGCCGGTTTCAGCGGCCTGCACACCGCCCTGCGCCTGACCCAGGCAGGCAAGCGCGTGACGCTGCTGGAAGCCAGCCGCGTGGCCTGGGCCGCGTCCGGTCGCAACGGTGGCCAGGCGCTACTGGGCTGGTCCTGCGATATGGCGCCGCTGGAAAAGGCCCTGGGCGTCGAACGCACCCGGCGGCTGTGGACCAGCATGTGCTGGGCCGCCGACGAAATGCGCGAACTGCCCGAACGCCATGGCTTCGACATCGATTACCGGCAGGGCAGCCTGTGGACCGCCGTGCTGCCGCGCCGTGTGAAGATACTCGCAGAAGCCCTGCACGACGCCGAGCACAAATGGGGCTACGACGCCCTGCGCCTGATCGGTCGCGACGAGCTGCCGCAATGGATCCACAGCTCACGCTACCAAGCCGCGCTGTACGACGCCAAAGGTGCTCACCTCAACCCGCTGAAGCTGGCCCAGGGCCTGGCCAGCACCATCGAGGCCGCTGGCGGGGGCATCTACGAGCAGAGCCAGGTGCTCGACTACCAGCAGGCCGGCAGCGGCTACGTCGCCCGTACCGAGCAAGGCGAAGTACGCTGCGACGTGCTGGTGCTGGCCTGCAACGCCTATATCGACCGCCTCGACCGCGGCCTGGCGCGCCGCCTGTTGCCGGTTGGTTCCTATCAGGTAGCCACGGCACCGCTGGACGCCGACCTCGCCCGCTCGCTGCTGCCGCGCAACAGCTGCGTGATCGACAACCAGTTCGTCCCCGACTACTTCCGCCTGACCCCGGACCGCCGCCTGCTGTTCGGCGGCGGCTGCACCTACCTGGGCGGTATTCCCAAGGATGTCGCCAGCGCCACCCGCCCACACCTGGAGCGTGTGTTCCCGCAACTGGCCGGGGTGGCCATCGATTATGCCTGGGGCGGCCACATCGACTGCAGCATCCAGCGCACCCCGGACGTCGGCCGCGCGGACCAACGCTACTGGCTGCAGGGTTTCTCCGGCCACGGCGTGCTGCCGACCCTGGCAGCGGCACGGGCAGTCAGCGACGCCATCCTTGGCGATGACGACCTGCTGACGCTGTACCAAGGCATCGACAATGGCCACTTCCCCGGCGGTAACCTGCTGGCGGCACCGCTGGAGGCCGCCGCCAAGGCCTGGTACCGGGTGCGGGACCGCGTCTGAAGGGCAAAACTGATGCTGGCAACCTTGGCCTGCGAGGATTACCATCCCGGACCTCGGAGCAGCCATTCCCGCTCCGGCCTTCTTTCCTGCACCTGCCAAAAACCCATGCCCTTCGAACTCACCGTAGAACCCCTCACCCTGCTGATCCTGGCCCTGGTCGCCTTCGTCGCCGGTTTCATCGATGCCATCGCCGGCGGCGGCGGCCTGCTCACCACCCCGGCGCTGCTCACCGCCGGCATGCCGCCGCACCTGGTACTGGGTACCAACAAGCTCAGTTCCACCTTCGGCTCGGCCACCGCCAGCTTCACCTACTACAAACGCAAGCTGTTCCACCCGGCGCAGTGGCGCCCGGCGCTGTTCGCCACGCTGGTGGGCGCGTTGATCGGGGCGATCGTGGCCCATTACATGCCAGCCGAATGGCTGAACAAGATGCTGCCGGTCATCGTCTTCGCCTGTGGCGTGTACCTGCTGTTCGGCGGCACGCCCAAGGCACCGCTGGACGCCGATGCCCCGATCAGAAAAAAATGGCAGGCCCCACAGGGCTTTACCCTGGGTTTCTATGACGGCGTGGCCGGTCCGGGCACCGGGGCGTTCTGGACGGTCAGCACCCTGCTGCTGTACCCCATCGACCTGGTTCGCGCCAGCGGCGTGGCGCGCAGCATGAACTTCGTCAGCAACATCGCGGCGCTGACGGTGTTCATCATTTCCGGGCAGGTCGACTATATCGTCGGCCTGTGCATGGGCTTGTCGGTGATGGTCGGTGCCTTCTTTGGCGCACGCACGGCGATCAGCGGCGGCAGCAAGTTCATCCGCCCGGTGTTCATCACCGTGGTGCTGGCATTGACCGTGCGCCTAGCGTGGCAGCACTGGTTCGGGCAGGCCTAAGCGGCGAGCGACATAGAGGTCGATCAGGTAGCGCGCAATAGAGCGCCCAGCCGGCAGCGGCGGCAAGTCGTGCACGCTGAACCACTGGGCGTCCTCGATCTCGTCCGGCTGCATGACGATCTCGCCACCCGCGTATTCGGCATGGAAGCCCAGCATCATCGAGTGCGGGAACGGCCAGCACTGGCTGCCGACGTACTGGATGTTCTGCACCTCCACCGCCACTTCTTCACGCACTTCGCGCACCAGGCAGTCCTCGGCCGACTCGCCCGGCTCGGCAAAGCCTGCCAGGGTGCTGTATACCCCCGTGACGAAGCGCGGCGAGCGTGCCAGCAGGATTTCGTCGCCACGGGTTACCAGCACGATCATGCTGGGGGAAATACGCGGGTAGCTGCGCAGGTCGCAAGGCTGGCAGTACATCGCCCGCTCCCAGCGGATTTGTGTCATCGCCTGCCCGCAGCTGCCGCAGAAACGGTGCTCGCGAGCCCAGGTGCCGATCTGCGCGGCATACCCCAGAACCTTGTAGGTGTCGAAGTCACCCTCCAGCATGAACGCGCGCAGGCCGCGCCAGTTGCAACCGGGCACGTCGCTGGCAGCGCGCAGTTCCAGCAGGAACACAGGCTGGCCGTCGAAGTGGCCAATGCCGTGTTCGCACAACACATCCAGGCCCTGGCGCTTGAGCCAGTCACGAGCGAACAACGCGCCGTTGGCGTCGTGCAGAAACCCTTCCGGGCTGCGCGCCACGGCCAGCCCGCCGGTGATCTGAGGGTCGAGTACTGCGGTAGTCCAGCGTGCTGACATCTCGGGTTTCCTTTACTGCGCGTGCGCCGGCCCGATCAGTCGGCGAACGTCGGTTTCTGTTTGCTCATGTGCGCGGCCACAGCCACGCGCAGGTCTTCGGACTGCAGCATCGCGGCGTTCCACGTGGCGATGTAGTCCAGGCCATCGTCGATGCGGTGGTCGCGCATGTAGCTGAGCATTTCCTTGGTGCCCGCCACCGCGATCGGCGATTTTGCAGCAATCTGGCGGGCGATGGCAAAAACCCCGTCCAGCAGCGCGGCGTGGTCATCATAGACCCGGTTCACCAGGCCGATGCGCAGCGCCTCGTCCGCCGCGACATTGCGCCCGGTGAACGCCAGCTCACGCATCATGCCGTCGCCGATGATACGTGGCAAACGTTGCAGCGTGCCGACATCGGCGGCCATGCCCATGTCGATTTCCTTGATCGAGAATTGCGCGTCACTGCTGCAGTAACGCATGTCACAGGCCGAGATCAGGTCGATGGCGCCACCGATGCAATAGCCCTGCACCGCCGCCAGCACCGGTTTACGGCAGCTGTCCACGGCGGTGAACGAGGCTTGCAGGCGCTGTATGGTCTTGCGCAGGAAGCGCGCATTGCGGCCCACGTCCTTGCCCATCTCCCCGGCCAGCGAGGCCAGCATCATCAAGTCGATTCCGGCCGAGAAGTGCTTGCCGGCACCGCTGATGACCACCGCACGCACGGCGTCGGTGTCGTCGATCCACTGGAAGATATCGACAATCTCTTCCCAGAAGGCCGCGTTCATCGCGTTGACCTTCTCCGGGCGGTTGATCTGAACGTGGGCGATGCTATCGGTCAGCTCGACCTTGAATGCGGTGTATTCGGTCACGAACGGAACTCCTAGGGTTGGATGGTTCACCATCGTGGATGGTAACCCAGCTGGAGCAGACAATGGTTTGCGCATACAACTTTTGCCCCGCCGCGGGATCGAATCCCAGGTAAGCCCTCATCCGTTTCAAGGAGATCAACCATGGCGCTACGCACCACGCTGCTGCTTTCCTGCATGACCCTTGCCTTGCTCGGCTGCGCCGGCAACGACCACCCCGCACCGCCGCGCACCCAGCAGGTGGACCTGCAACGCTACCAGGGCACTTGGTACGAACTGGCGCGGCTGCCGATGTTCTTCCAGCGTAATTGCGTACAGTCCGAGGCTCATTATGGGCTACGCGCCGATGGCCGTATCGACGTGACCAACCGCTGCAAGGAAAAGGACGGTGAGGTGAACGAAGCCAAAGGCATTGCTGAAGCCCAGCAGCCGGGCAGGACTGACAAATTGTGGGTACGCTTCGACAACTGGTTCAGCCGCCTGGCCCCTGGCCTGACCAAGGGTGAGTACTGGGTGCTGTACCACGACAAGGATTACCGCGTGGCACTGGTCGGCCACCCCAACCGTGAGTACCTGTGGCTGCTGTCGCGCACCCCTGCGGTCACCGACCAGCAGCGCGAACAGTTGCTGAGCATTGCCCGCGAGCAAGGCTACGACACCAGCAAGCTGGTCTGGCGGCAGGCTGACTAGCGGGCAATCGACGGCCTGCGGCAATCCGGCTAAGGTGTGCGGCGTTGTTCGTCTCGAAGGAACGAGGCCCTGCGTATTGCGCGATTTTGCGCGACTGGACTGGCACAAGGAGCCGCAACATGGACCTGCTGTTTCTCGGTACCTCCGCCGGGGTGCCGACCAAAGCCCGCAACGTCAGCGCCACCGCCGTAGTCGAAGCCAGTGGTAGCCACTGGTACCTGGTCGACTGCGGCGAGGGCACCCAGCACCAACTGTTGCACACGCCGCTGTCGGTTCGCGACCTGCAGGCGGTCTTCATTACCCACGTTCATGGTGACCATTGTTTTGGCCTGCCCGGGCTGCTCGCCAGTGCCGGCATGAGTGGCCGTAACCAACCGCTGGATATTGTCTTGCCTGCCGCGCTGCATGGCTGGCTACGACAAGGCCTGGCCGCCAGTGATACCTTCCTGCCGTTCGAGCTGCGCCTGCTGGCCGTGGAAGATTGGCAGGGCTGGCGCAACCAGACCCTGCAGGTGACAGCGGTGCGCTTGTCGCACCGGGTGCCGAGCGTAGGTTTCGTGTTTACCGAACTCAACCCCGAACCCCGCCTGGACACCCTGCGCCTGGAGGCTGAGGGCATACCGCGTGGCCCGATGTGGGGCGAGCTGGCCAAGGGGCGTACCGTGCAATTCGGCGAGCAGCTGCTGCATGGCAATGAATACCTGCGTGGCTCGCGCCCGCCCCGGCGGATTATCGTGTGTGGTGACAATGACAACCCGCAATTGCTCGCCGACGCCGCCCGTGGCGCCGATGTGCTGGTGCATGAGGCAACCTTCACGCAGGCGGTGGTGGAGCGCACCGGGGTCACCTTTGGCCACAGCACTGCGGCGGCAGTGGCGCGCTTTGCCGAGGCGGCAGGCGTGCGCAACCTGGTGCTGACGCACTTCAGTGCCCGCTATCAGAGCGACCCAAGGCGCAGCCCGAGCATCAACGACGTGCGTGATGAGGCACTGGCCCACTACCGCGGCCGGCTGGTGCTGGCGCAGGACCTGCAGCGCTATCACATCGGCCGTGACGGCTACCTGGAACCAGCCCTGTAGGAGATAACACAGCACTACGGGCTGCGCGGTCGCGCAGAGAACTGAATTCGTAAGCGCGACGCGGCCTGTGTGGGAGCGGGCGCGCCCGCGAAGAATCCAGCGCGGTGGCTGGCACCGGCTACGCCGGTGTTCGCGGGTGAACCCGCTCCTACAAACGGACGGTGCGGCTCCGCCGATCTATGGCCAAACACGACCAGTGAAGGAGCGGCCCTTACGCCTGATCAAGCTGCCAGGCGGCCGCTGGCAATCGCCTGCGAAGCAGCCAGCATCGCCCGCAACAACACCGCGCAACCCGCCGCCAGGTCATCGGGTGCGGCGTTTTCGATTTCGTTGTGGCTGATGCCGTTCTCGCACGGTACGAAAATCATCCCCGCCGGCCCCAGCTCCGCAAGGAAGATCGCGTCATGCCCTGCCCCGCTGACGATGTCCATGTGCGGCAACCCCAGGGCCTTGGCCGAATCGCGCACGGCATCGACACAGCCCTTGTCAAAGTACAATGCCGGGAAGTCCGCGGTGGGCACCAGTTCGTGGCTCAGGCCATGCTTGGCGCAGGTCGCCTCGATGACCCCTCGTACCTCGGCGATCATCGCATCCAGTTGCTCGCCCTCAAGGTGACGGAAGTCCAGGGTCATGCGCACTTCGCCAGGGATTACGTTGCGTGAGCCCGGGTAGGCCTGCAAGCAACCCACCGTGCCGCAGGCATGCGGCTGGTGGCCGAGGGCTGTGCGGTTGACCGCTTCGACCACCGCTGCGGCACCCACCAGGGCATCCTTGCGCAGGTGCATGGGGGTGGGGCCGGCATGGGCTTCGACGCCGCGCAGGGTCAGGTCGAACCACTTCTGGCCAAGGGCACCGAGGACCACCCCAATGGTCTTGGCCTGGTCCTCGAGTATCGGCCCTTGCTCGATATGCGCTTCGAAATATGCCCCCACCGGGTGCCCGAGCACCGCACGTGGGCCGGCGTAGCCAATGGCGTTCAACGCCTCGCCCACACTGGTGCCCTGGGCATCGCGCTTGGCCAGGGTTTCTTCCAGGGTAAACTTGCCGGCGAACACACCCGACCCCATCATGCAGGGGGCAAAGCGCGAACCTTCTTCGTTGGTCCACACCACCACCTCCAGCGGTGCTTCGGTTTCCACGCCCAGGTCGTTGAGGGTACGGAGCACTTCCAGCCCGGCCATCACGCCGAAACAGCCGTCGAACTTGCCGCCAGTGGGCTGGGTATCGATATGGCTGCCGGTCATCACCGGTGGCAGCTTGGGGTTACGCCCAGGGCGACGGGCGAAGATATTGCCCACGGCATCGACGCTGACCGTGCAACCGGCCGCCTCGCACCACTGCACGAACAAGTCGCGGGCCTGGCGGTCGAGGTCGGTCAGGGCCAGGCGGCAGACACCCCCCTTGGGCGTGGCGCCGAGGCGGGCCAGGTCCATCAGCGATTGCCAGAGGCGGGCACTGTCGATGTGGTGGGCGGTGGTCTTGAGGATGTCTTGGAAAGGGGTCACGGGTTTCTCCTTCAGGCTTTTTTGTTGTCTGTTCGGGCCTCTTCGCGGGCATGCCCGCTCCCACCAGATCGCCACAGGTTTTCCAGTACTGCGTAGTACCTGTAGGAGCGGGCATGCCCGCGAAGAAGCAGGCACGGTCTCAGGGCAAGGGCTTGACCAGCCGCGCCGGGCTGCGCGCCGCCAAGCCGGCGAACACGTAGTACAACGCCGCCCCCAGCAGCGAGCCGGTGAACCAGCCATAGTCGTAGAACCAGCTGAAGCTGCTGTTGCCGATCGCCAGCACCGTCAACCCCACGGGCAGCACGAAGGCGGCGAAGCCGGCCCAGTTCCACGCCGGGTACACGTCGTCGCGGTACAGCCCGGCGAGGTCCAGCTTTTGCCGGCGGATCAGGAAGTAATCCACCACCATGATCCCGGCTATCGGCCCGAGCAGGCTGGAGTAGCCCAGCAACCAATTGGAGTACACGCTTTCCAGGCTCAGGTCGGACACGATCCAGCCCAGTTTCTTCAGCAACTCGTGGCCCATCAGCGCCAGGCCGATGAAGCCGGTCAGCCACACCGCACGGCTGCGCCCGATCAGGCGCGGGGCGATGTTCTGGAAGTCGTTGGTCGGCGACACGATGTTCGCCGCAGTGTTGGTTGACAGCGTGGCGATCACGATCAGCGCCATGGCCAGGGCGACCCAGAACGGGCTGTGGATCTTGCCGATCAGGCTGACCGGGTCGGATACCGTTTCACCCACCAGCGACGCCGAGGCCGCAGTCAGCACCACACCCAAGGCCGCGAACAGGAACATGGTCAGCGGCAGGCCAAAGATTTGCCCGAGGATCTGGTCCTTCTGGCTGCGGGCATAGCGGCTGAAATCGGGAATGTTCAGCGACAGCGTGGCCCAGAAGCCGACCATGGCCGTGAGCCCAGCGCAGAAGTAGCTGACCACGCTGGCGCCTTCAGGGCGTTTGGGCGGTTGCGCCAGCAGTTCGGTCATCGACATGTGTGGCAAGGCCCACACCAGCAGGCCCAGCCCAACGGCCACCAGCAGCGGCGCCGAAAGCGTCTCCAGCCACTTGATCGACTCGGCGCCCCGCAGTACCACCCACAGGTTCAGGCACCAGAAGATCATGAACCCGATCACCTCGCCGACACCGCCCAGGGCCTTCCAGCCGTCGAACACCGAACCCAGGAACAGGTGGATGGCCAGCCCGCCGAACAGGGTCTGGATCCCGAACCAGCCACAGGCCACCACGGCGCGAATCAGGCACGGCACGTTGGAGCCCAGAATGCCGAACGACGAGCGCAGCAGCACCGGAAACGGGATGCCGTACTTGGTGCCGGGGAACGCGTTGAGGGTCAGCGGGATCAGCACGATGATGTTGGCCAGCAGGATCGCCAGCAGCGCCTCGCCAACGCTCAGGCCAAAGTAGGCTGTGAGCACGCCGCCGAGGGTGTAGGTTGGCACGCAGATGGACATGCCTACCCACAGGGCCGTGATGTGCCATTTGTTCCAGGTGCGCTGGTGCACCTTGGTCGGTGCGATGTCGTGGTTGTAGCGCGGGCTGTCCAGAACATCACTGCCCTCGGCCAGCTCGAACAGGCCATCCTGCTCGACCACTTGCGATCTGCTCTGTTGCATGGGCCTTTCTCCAGACTTTTTCGAGTTGTCTGCTCATCGGGCTAATTCGATGGCCGGAGTACACACGCGTATGAGTGCCTTAGAAATCTCGACCAATTTTCTATCTTGTCAAGTTAGTCAAAAACCCTGGAGGCCCCGAATTCAGCGGGCTCTAAATATTTAATTCATGTAAATCAATGATTTAAAAACCACAAAATAAATAGGAAATTTTCTTGCCGAATTCAGGATCAGCATCTAGCCTCGAATCTTGTCAGGTATGACAGGATTAACCCCTGCCCGCCCTGCTTCCGAAAATTCCAAGAACCGGCCAAGACCGGTCAGCCTGCGAGGAAAACGGCATGTCCCTGTTGATCCGTGGCGCCACCGTTGTTACCCACGAAGAGAGTTACCCCGCCGATGTGCTGTGTGCCGATGGCCTGATCCGTGCAGTCGGGCCTGGCCTGGAAGCGCCGACCGATTGCGAGATCCTCGACGGCAGCGGGCAATACCTGATGCCGGGCGGCATCGACCCGCACACCCATATGCAATTGCCGTTCATGGGCACCGTGGCCAGTGAAGACTTCTTCAGCGGTACCGCGGCCGGCCTGGCGGGCGGCACCACATCGATCATCGACTTCGTCATTCCCAACCCGCAGCAGTCACTGCTGGAGGCCTTTCACACCTGGCGCGGCTGGGCCCAGAAAAGTGCCAGCGACTATGGCTTCCACGTCGCCGTCACCTGGTGGAGCGAGCAGGTGGCCGAAGAGATGGGCGAACTGGTGGCCAAGCATGGGGTGAACAGCTTCAAGCACTTCATGGCCTACAAGAACGCCATCATGGCGGCCGATGACACCTTGGTGGCCAGCTTCGAGCGCTGCCTGCAGCTAGGTGCAGTGCCCACCGTGCATGCCGAAAATGGCGAGCTGGTGTTCCACCTGCAGAAAAAGCTGCTGGCACAGGGCCTGACCGGGCCGGAAGCGCACCCCCTGTCGCGCCCTTCGCAGGTTGAAGGCGAGGCAGCCAGCCGCGCCATCCGCATTGCCGAAACCCTCGGCACACCGCTGTACCTGGTGCACATTTCCAGCCGCGAGGCGCTGGATGAAATCGCCTATGCGCGGGCCAAGGGCCAACCGGTTTACGGCGAAGTGCTGCCTGGCCACTTGCTGCTGGATGACAGCGTCTACCGTGACCCGGACTGGGCCACAGCCGCCGGCTACGTCATGAGCCCGCCGTTCCGCCCGCGCGAGCACCAGGAGGCGCTGTGGCGCGGCCTGCAGGCGGGCAACCTGCACACCACAGCCACCGACCACTGCTGCTTCTGCGCCGAACAGAAAGCCATGGGCCGGGATGACTTCAGCCGCATCCCCAATGGCACCGCCGGCATCGAAGACCGCATGGCGGTGCTGTGGGATGCCGGGGTCAACAGCGGGCGCCTGTCGATGCACGAGTTCGTGGCACTGACCTCTACCAACACGGCGAAGATCTTCAACCTGTTCCCACGCAAGGGCGCCATCCGCGTAGGGGCCGATGCCGATCTGGTGCTATGGGACCCGCAAGGCACGCGCACCATCTCGGCCCAGACCCACCACCAACGGGTGGACTTCAACATCTTCGAAGGCCGCACTGTACGTGGCGTCCCCAGCCACACCATCAGCCAGGGCAAAGTGGTCTGGGCTGATGGTGACCTGCGCGCCGAGGCGGGCGCGGGGCGCTATGTGGAGCGGCCGGCGTATCCGTCGGTGTATGAGGTGCTGGAGCGTCGGGCCGACCAGCAGCGGCCGACGCCCGTTCAGCGCTGAAGCCATTGGGGCTGCTGCGCAGCCCATCGCGACACAAGGCCGCTCCAACAGGAATGCGCGGTCCCTTGTAGGAGCGGCCTTGCGTCGCGATGGGCCGCACAGCGGCCCCCGATCCCACCACAACAGCTGTCGCCTGAACCCTAAAAAAATAGAGAGGCTACAACCGTGATCGACGCCCTGAACCATTTGCCGCGCCCCCGGGCCGGCGCCGACCAATTGGCCGAGTGCTTCAGCGACCTGGCCCCACCCCTCACCGCACGCCAGGCCGCCGTGGAAAGCGCCCGCTGCCTGTATTGCTACGACGCGCCCTGCGTCAACGCGTGCCCCAGCGAAATCGACATCCCGTCATTCATCCACCGCATCAGCGACGAGAACGTGCAAGGCGCTGCCGAACGGATTCTGTCGGCCAACATTCTCGGCGGCAGCTGTGCCCGCGTGTGCCCGACCGAAATCCTGTGCCAGCAAGCGTGTGTGCGCAACAACGCGCAGGAATGCGCCCCGGTACTGATCGGCCAGTTGCAGCGCTACGCCCTGGACAATGCCCAGTTCAGCGACCACCCGTTCCAGCGTTCACCGGCCACGGGCAAGCGCATTGCGGTGGTCGGCGCTGGCCCTGCGGGGCTGGCCTGCGCACACCGGCTGGCCATGCATGGCCATGACGTGGTGGTGTTCGAAGCCTGTGACAAGCCGGGTGGCCTCAATGAATACGGCATCGCCCGCTACAAGCTGGTTGACGATTATGCCCAGCGGGAAGTGGCATTCCTGCTGGGTATCGGCGGTATCGAGCTGCGCCATGGCCAGCGCCTGGGGGGCAACCTCAGCCTGGGCGAACTGCGCGAACAATACGATGCGGTGTTCCTTGGCCTGGGCCTGAATGCCGTGCGCCAGCTGGGGCTGGCCGATGAAGAGGCCCCCGGCCTGCTCGCCGCCACCGCTTACATCCGCGAGTTGCGCCAGGCAGACGACCTCAGCCAACTGCCGCTGGCCGAGCGCTGCCTGGTGATCGGTGCTGGCAACACCGCCATCGACATGGCAGTGCAAATGAGCCGCCTGGGTGCCCGCGACGTCAACCTGGTGTACCGCCGCGGCCACGCCGACATGGGGGCCACCGGGCACGAGCAGGACATCGCCAAGGCCAACCAGGTGCGTTTGCACACCTGGGCCCGCCCCGACAGCGTGCTGCTGGATGACACCGGCAACGTGCGCGGCATGCGCTTTGCCCGTACCGAATTGGCCGACGGCCGCCTGTGCGACACCGGCGAAACCTTCGAACTGGCCGCCGACGCGATCTTCAAGGCCATCGGCCAGCGTTTCGACGACAGCAGCCTCGCCGACCCTGTGGCCGCACAACTGGCCCGCGACGGTGAGCGCATTCGCGTTGACGTGAACATGCAGACCAGCCTGCCAGGGGTATACGCCGGTGGCGACTGCACCGCGCTGGGCCAGGACCTCACCGTTCAGGCCGTACAACACGGCAAAGTGGCCGCCGAAGCCATCCATGCCCAACTCATGCTCAACGTGGAGGCAGCATAATGGCCGATTTGTCTATCGTGTTCGCCGGGATCAAGGCCCCCAACCCGTTCTGGCTGGCGTCCGCGCCGCCCACCGACAAAGCCTACAACGTGGTCCGCGCCTTTGAAGCCGGCTGGGGTGGCGTTGTGTGGAAGACCCTTGGCGAAGACCCGGCCGCGGTCAACGTCTCGTCGCGCTACTCGGCCCATTACGGCGCCAACCGCCAGGTGCAGGGCATCAACAACATCGAACTGATCACCGACCGTTCACTGGAAATCAACCTGCGCGAAATCACCCAGGTGAAGAAGGACTGGCCCGACCGCGCGTTGATCGTGTCGCTGATGGTGCCGTGCGAGGAAGCGTCGTGGAAGTTCATCCTGCCGCTGGTGGAAGCCACCGGCGCCGATGGCATCGAGCTGAACTTCGGCTGCCCGCACGGCATGCCGGAGCGCGGCATGGGCGCGGCGGTCGGCCAGGTGCCGGAGTACGTGGAAATGGTCACCCGCTGGTGCAAGCAGCACTGCTCGCTGCCGGTGATCGTCAAGCTGACGCCGAACATCACCGACATCCGCCAATCGGCACGGGCTGCGCATCGCGGCGGGGCCGATGCAGTGTCGCTGATCAACACCATCAACTCGATCACCAGCGTCGACCTTGACCGCATGGTCGCTCACCCCATCGTCGGTGACCAGAGCACCCATGGCGGTTACTGCGGCTCGGCGGTGAAGCCGATCGCGCTGAACATGGTGGCGGAGATTGCCCGTGACCCGGCCACCCATGGCCTGCCGATTTGCGGCATCGGCGGCATCGGCAACTGGCGCGACGCGGCCGAATTCTTGGCGCTGGGCAGCGGCGCGGTGCAGGTGTGCACGGCGGCCATGCTGCATGGCTTTCGCATCGTCGAAGACATGAAAGACGGCCTGGCCCGCTGGATGGACCAGCACGGCCACGGCAACATCGAGGCGTTCCGTGGCCAGGCGGTAGGGCATACTACCGACTGGAAGTACCTGGACATCAACTACAAGTCGGTGGCGCATATTGACCAGCAGGCGTGCATCGGTTGCGGTCGCTGCCACATCGCCTGCGAGGACACCTCGCACCAGGCCATCGCCAGTACGCTGAAGGCAGACGGTACGCATGCCTACAGCGTGATCGAGGAAGAATGTGTGGGCTGCAACCTGTGCCAGATCACCTGCCCGGTGGAGAACTGCATCGACATGCAGGCGCAGGACACTGGCAAGCCTTACCTGAACTGGACCCAGGACCCGCGCAACCCCTACCGCGAAGCGAGCTGATGTAGACCGGCGCCTGCCGCACTGGCACGGCCTTTTTGTGGGCAGCAAAAAGACCGTGCGCGGCAGGCATGGCCGGTCACGGCTCCAGGCCAATCCCCCGCAGGATCACACTGGTCACCGTTTGCACCGCACTTTCGAACGCCAGGTCCGACAGTTCATCGCCGCCGTTGAGCAACTGCACCTGGTAACCGAAGTCGGCGTAATGCTGGGTCGAGGCCCAGATCATGTACAGCAGCGCCGAGGGCTCGACCGGCAGAATCCGCCCCTCCTCCACCCAGCGGCGGATCTTCGCCTCCTTCAGCTTTGCCCACGGCACCAGGCTGTCATCCAGGTTGCCCCCCAGCACCGGTGCCCCATGCAGCATTTCCTCGGCCCAGATCTTCGAGCCTAGCGGCCGTGACCGCGAATGCCCCATTTTCGCGCGGATGTAGCTGGTCAGCACCACCCGTGGGTCGTCGAAATTCTCGAAACACAGCGCGTCCTGCTTCCACACATCCAGCAGGTCCTGCAGCACCGCACGGAACAGATCGTCCTTGGTGCTGAAGTAGTAATGCAGGTTGGAACGCGGCAGTTCGGCCTGCTCGGCGATATCGCCCATGGAGGTCGCGCCGTAGCCTTTTTCGGCGAACACCTTTTCCGCCGCGTGCAGGATCTTGCCAACGTTGCGCCGGCGAATTTCGATCTTGTGATTGGCCATCAGGCTTGAGCCGTCCACACCGCCAGTTCATGACCGTCCGGGTCAATGAAATGGAAACGCCGCCCACCGGGGAAGGCAAAGGTCGCGCGGCTGATACTGCCCCCCGCCGCGGTCACGCGCTGCTGCGTGGCTTGCAGGTCATCGGCGTAAAGGATGATCAGCGGCCCCCCCGGGCGCACCGGCTCCCCCGTGGTAAAGCCGCCCGTCAGGCGGCCGTCGCTGAATTCGCTGTAGGTTGGCCCGTAGTCGGTAAAGCGCCAGCCGAAAACATGCCCATAGAACGCCTTGCTGCGTGCGATATCGCTGACATTGAACTCGATGTTGTCGATCTGCCGATCCGAACCGCGGATACCCATGGACGCTCCTTGCCGAATGAGATTTGACCTAGTCTACCCCGCTCGCTTGCCGGAGCGTGCACAAATTCGGTGCAGCCGGCTCAACCGCAACTGGCCCGGTCGCGGGCCGGGCAGCGGGCCTGCTGGAGGTTCAGGGCGGTGTTGATGATGCCGATATGGCTGAACGCCTGCGGGTAGTTGCCAAGCATGCGCTGGCAGGCCGGGTCGTATTGCTCGGCCAGCAGGCCCACGTCGTTGCACAGGCCGGTCAAACGCTCGTACAACGCCTGCGCTTGCGCTATCCGGCCCAGCAGGATGTAGACGTCGGCCAGCCAGAACGAGCACACCAGGAACGTACCTTCGCCCGGGGCCAGGCCATCCCCGGCACTGTCACTGTCGTAGCGCATCAGCAACCCGTTTTTCAGCAAGCGTTGCTCGATCTGTTCCAGCGTGCGCAGAAAGCGCGGGTCATCGGCAGGCAGGAAGCCGGTCAGGGCGATCTGCAGCAGGCTGGCGTCCACCTCGTGCGAACCATAGGCCTGAACGAAGAAACTGCCGCTGCTGTCGAGCCCTTGCTCACACACTTCACGGCGGATCTGGTCGGCCACCTGGCGGTAATGCTGGCCATGCTCACGGCCTTCTTCGGTGGTGTCTGCCAAGCCGGCAGCGCGGTCGAACGCCACCCAGGCCATCACCTTGGAGTGCACGAACTGCTGGCGGCCGCCGCGCACCTCCCAGATACCTTCGTCCGGCTCGCGCCAGATACGCTCCACATAGGGCAGGATCAGCCGAGAGATGGCGGCGCTACGCGGATGGCGCGGCAAGCCGCCCTTGATTGCCTGGCTCATGGCATCGGCCAGTTCGCCATAGATATCCAGCTGCGCCTGGGCCGAAGCGGCATTGCCCACCCGCACCGGTTGCGAGTGCTCGTACCCCGGCAACCAGGGCAAGGTGTATTCCTGCAGGTCGCGCTCGCCACCCAGGCCGTACATGATCTGCATCTGTTCGGGGTTGCCGGCCACCGAGCGCAGCAGCCATTCGCGCCAGGCCTGGGCCTCGTCGAAATAGCCCAGGTTCATGAATGCCAGCAAGGTCATGGTGGCGTCGCGCAGCCAGCAGAAACGGTAATCCCAGTTGCGCTCGCCGCCGAGTTGTTCCGGCAACGACGTGGTGACGGCCGCAACGATGCCGCCAGTAGGCGCATATGTCATGGCTTTCAGGGTGAGCAACGAGCGACGGACCAGCGCGCTGTAGGGGCCTACCTGAGGGCAGCGGTCGGCGAACGCCTGCCAGTGCTCGCAGGTATGGGCCAGGGCCGCGTCGGCATCGCAGCCGGGCTGCACCGGCAGGTGCGAGGGCTGGTGGCGCAGGCTGAACACCTGGCGCTGGCCGGCCGCCACGCGAAAGCGCGCGCCGGTGTGGTGGTCGCGGGCATGGGGCGGTACGGTGCTGCACAGGATCAGGCGGTCGGGGCCGGCCACCGCGCTGAGGGTAAGCGGGTCCAGGCGTTCGACCCATGGCACGCTGCGCCCGTAGTCGAAGCGCATGACCAGGTCCATTTCGAAATTGGTTTCGCCCGAGAGGCCTTCGACGATGCGCACCACGGCGTTGACGTCACCCAGCGGCATGAAATCGAGAACGCGGGCACGGCCAGTGGCGGTGACCCACGTGGTTTCCAGCACCAGGGTATCGTTCAGGTACTGTCGGTTGCAGTGCTCGACCGGGTCGCAAGGGGCCAGGCGCCAGCGGCCGTTTTCTTCGTTGCCCAGCAAGGCGGCGAACACCGCCGGGGCGTCGAAGCGTGGCAGGCATAGCCAGTCGAGCGAGCCATCCCGGCTGACCAGGGCGGCGCTGCGGCAATTGCCCAACAGGGCGTAATCTTCTATGTGGGCGGGCATCGCGTTTCCTTAAAGTGGTTGCCTGTGCTGGCCCTTTCGCTTGTCAACCCGCCCCACAGGGCTGCACCGCCCAAGGGGTTGTGCAGCCCCTGTCAGAGGGGGGGTTCACTCGCGAAGCGGCCGGCACACGCCGAAAAACCTGTTACCCCAATCGGTGCCATTCCCGCTTGTCCCGGCTCAGCAGGTCATTGCCCGCCTCGGGGCCATCTTCACCCGCCGGGTACTCGTGCACCTCGCCCCCCTGGGCCCAGGCATCGAGGAACGGCTGCACGGCACGCCAGCCGTTCTCGATGTTGTCGGCCCGCTGGAACAGGGTCTGGTCACCGGTCAGGCAGTCATAGATCAAGGTCTCGTAGCCGGTCGCCGGGGTCATCTTGAAGAAGTCCTTGTAGGCAAAGCCCAGCTCGACGTTCTCCATTATCAACTCCGGCCCGGGGCGCTTGGCCTGCAGGTCGAACCACATGCCTTCGTTGGGCTGAATCTGGATTTTCAGGTAGTTGGGTTTGGGCCGCTCCAGCTCCGACTCGCGGAACTGCGCGTACGGTGCCGGCTTGAAGCAGATGGCAATCTCGGTGTCACGCACGCTCATGCGCTTGCCGGTACGCAAGTAGAACGGAACCCCCGCCCAGCGCCAGTTATCGATCATCACCTTCAGCGCCACGTAGGTTTCGGTCTGGCTGTCGGGCGCGACGTTGGCCTCCTCGCGGTAGCCGGGCAGGTGCTTGCGCCCCTGCTTGCCGGCGCTGTACTGGCCCCGCACGGAATGCTTCAGCGCCATCTTCGCCGACCACGGGCGGATGGCGCCGATCACCTTGGCCTTTTCGCCGCGCACGGCGTCGGCGCCGAACGCTGCCGGCGGTTCCATGGCAACCATGGCCAGCAGCTGGAACAGGTGGTTGGGCACCATGTCGCGCAAGGCGCCGGTGGCGTCGTAGAAGCCACCCCGCGTCTCGACACCGACGGTTTCCGCGGCGGTGATCTGCACATGGTCGATGTAGTGGTTGTTCCAGAACGACTCGAACAACCCATTGGAGAACCGGCTGACCAGAATGTTCTGCACCGTTTCTTTGCCCAAGTAGTGGTCAATACGGTAGATCTGCCGCTCGCCCATCACCTTCAGCAGGCAGGCGTTCAACGCCTCGGCACTGGCCAGGTCGGTGCCGAACGGCTTCTCCACCACGACCCGGCGAAAGCCGCCGGCAGACTCGTCGAGCAAGCCGGCCTCGCCAAGGCGCTGGGCCACTTCAGGGAAGAAACGCGGCGAGGTGGCCAGGTAAAAGATGGCGTTGCCGTGGCTGGTCTTGTCGATGCGCTTGCCCAGGGCCTGGTAAGTGGCCGGGTCGAGGAAATCGCCCGTCTGGTAGTCCAGGCGCTTGGCCAGCCGCGCCCAGAGTTTTTCGTCCAGGCACTGGGCGGCGCCTTCGCCGCCCTTGTCCCGCTCGGCCATGAACGCATGCAGGCGTGCGGCAAACTCCTCGGCCGTGGCAGGGTTGTGGTCAACGCCAACGATGCGCAGGTTGCGGTCGAGCAAACCGTCGCGGCTGAGGTTGTACAGCGCAGGCATGAGCAAGCGCTTGACCAGGTCGCCATTGGCGCCGAACAGAAACAGCGTGCAGGGGGGTGCGGCCGGAGTGCTCTTTTTAGTCATTCGTCTTTTTTCTCGACATGGCCACCGAAGCCCAGGCGCATGGCCGAGAGCACTTTGTCACCGTAGGTGCCCTGCTGCTGACGCGAGCGGAAACGGGCAAACAATGCGCTGGACAGGACCGGTACCGGCACTGCCTGCTCCACGGCGGCATCGATGGTCCAGCGGCCCTCGCCACTGTCGGATACCGAGCCACTGAACTGCGACAGCTGCGGGTCGGCCACCAGCGCATCGGCGGTGAGGTCGAGCAGCCACGAGGTAACCACACTGCCCCGGCGCCATACCTCGGCGATTTGGGCCACATCGAGGTCGAAGCGCTGGTCTTCCGGCAGTTCGTTGCCGCCTTTGCTGCGCAGCAGGTCGAAGCCTTCGGCATAGGCCTGCATCAGGCCGTATTCGATGCCGTTGTGCACCATTTTCACGTAGTGGCCGGCGCCCGGCGGGCCAGCGTGGATATAACCATGCTCGGCGCGCTGGTGTTCGCCGCTGCGGCCATGGGTGCGGGGAATGTCGCCTACACCCGGTGCCAACGCCTTGAACAGCGGTTCCAGGCGCTCGAACACGTCCTTCTCGCCACCGATCATCATGCAGTAGCCGCGGTCCAGGCCCCATACCCCGCCAGAGGTACCTACGTCCAGGTAATGCAGGCCACGCTTGGCCAGCTCGGCGGCGCGGCGCATGTCGTCCTTGTAGAAGGTGTTGCCGCCGTCGATGATGGCATCGCCCGGCTCCAGCAGCTCGGCCAGTTGCGCGATGGTCTGCTCGGTCGGCTCGCCAGCCGGCAGCATCACCCATACCGCGCGTGGCGCTTTCAGTTTTTGCACCAGCGCGCCAAGGTCGTGTGCGCCCTGGGCGCCCTCGCCTTCAAGGCCGGTAACCGCCTCGCGGTTGCGGTCGTGCACCACGGTGCGGTGGCCAGCGCGCATCAGGCGCCTTGCGATATTGCCGCCCATGCGGCCCAGCCCGACGATTCCCAGTTGCATGAGCCGATACTCCCCTTTCGAAATAGATGACAACAGTCCAGCTGTTCAGGTTAGTCCAGCATGCCGCCCGAGGGTTCAGCGACGAACGGCAAGACCACGATAAACAAAAAAGTTCCCAAGGCTTGTGAAAGAATTCAAAATGCGGCCGCCAGAAGCGTCTACGCTTTGAATTGTCACCAGCCAAAACCGCGAGGTGTGCTCATGGGTACCTTGATGCCTGCAACCCCAACCCAGACCCTCTATGTCTCCGTGCGCCGTGATGAGCTGCGTAAACTCAAAGACGAACGTGACCAACTGCGCCAACAGGTCGCCGAGCTGAACGTGTTGCTGGACCAGGCACGCATCGCCGCTAAAGCCATCGACCTCTGATTCCCCCCCGCCCTCGGTGGGAGTCCTGCGCTCCCACGCTGCAGCCCTGCCCCGCGGTAAGTGTTGAATTGTGAAGGGTTCGCCTTCAAGGCGCGCGATTTCAGGCCTCGAAAAACTCGAACCCTCCACCGGCTACCCCATCCAGTACCATCGGCTATCAACGCCTCCACATCAGGTTCAGCGAACATGGCCTTCTCCAGCGACTCCCTGGCAATCTTCCTCGCAGTGCTGGATGCCGGCTCGTTCTCCGCCGCCGCCCGCAAGCTGGGGCGCGTGCCGTCCGCGGTGAGCATGGCAATCGCTCAACTCGAGGCCGAACTGGACCTGCCGCTGTTCGACCGGGCAACGCGCAAGGCCCTGCCCACCAGCGCCGCCCTGGCCCTGGAGCCTCAAGCCAGGCAAGTGATCTGCCAGCTCAATCTGCTCGACGCCCAGGCCTTGCAATTACACCAGGGCCTGGAGAAACGCCTGACCATCGCCATGGCGCCCGAACTGCAGACCGGGCGCTGGAGCCAGCCACTGGAAACCCTCGCCCAGACGTTTCCCAGCCTGGAAGTGGAAGTGCGCTCGGCCACCCAGACCGAGGCCATTCGCCTGCTGCACGAAGGCAGCGTGCAACTGGCACTGGTGTTCGAGCGGCCAGGCATCGATGAGCGCGAGTCATTCCTCGAAGCCGGTAGTCAGCTGCTGGTCGCGGTGGCCTCGCCGCGCCATCCGGCCGGGCAGAACAGCGGCACGCCGCTGCCCGAAGAAGCCTTCGCCGAGCAACGGCAAATCATCGTGGCTTCGGGCAAGCCCACCGGCTCAGACCCGCGCATGGTGCTGTCGCGGCGCATCTGGCTGACCGACAGCTACCTGGCCACCCTGGATCTGGTGCAGTCCGGGCTGGGTTGGGCATACCTGCCACAACCCCTGGTGGAACCGCTGATTGCATCCGGCGCGCTGGCCGAAGTGCGCTTCGACAACATGGCCAGCCGCCTGCGCTTGTGGGTGGACATCATCTGGCTCAAGGCACGCCCCTTGGGCCTGGGCGCCCGCCGTTATCTGGACGTCATGCGCCAGTGCTTCGAGGCAGAGCCGCCCAGGGCCTGAACGGCGGTCGCCCAGCGCCGGGCAGGCCAAGGGGTGCCGGCGGCACGCTGCGGCCTGATTCAAAAAAAGAAAATTCTTACAGCCCGCTAAGACTCCAGTAACTGCCCACTGAAGCGATTCCTCGCTAGATTCGCGCTCGCCATCCAGAAGAAAAGGAACTTCTCATGTCGAGCCAAGCCGCACGCGGCTACCAGCAGTCGGTGGATGACTTCGCGCAGCGGCACCGCCACCCCGATGAAGCTTTTTACCTGCTGCTGGCCCCCTTCGCTGGCTGCCCGGGCGGGCACCCGCTGGACATCGCCATGCTGGCCGAGGCGCTGGGCAGTGACGCCGTAACGCGCATCGACAGCAGCGGCCTGGTGCAGGCCCCTGAACGCTGGCCTGCGCTGGTGCGGCTGGCCCGCCCCGGCCAGGCGTGCGGCGCGCTGGCCGCATTGAGCGCAACCTACGCCGCCCGAGAGGCTACGGCCACCTGGCACTACGTGTGTGCCTGGCTGCTCAGCGATCAACCCGCCGAAGCCATTGCCCGGCATATCAGCCAGCAGTGCCATGTGCTGCATCAGCCCGCCCCGCATGGCATCACGGCCTGGTACGAACCCGTGAGGCTGGCGTTGCTGCGCGTCACCCTGAACAATGCTGGCGCAGTACTCGGGCCGATTCGCAGCTGGCTGCATCCCGATGGTTGCGGCAGTTGCACGGTGCTCGAACGGCCATCGCCGGCTGGCGAGCTGCGCATCACCCGGGAAGTCCGCGCAACCCAGAGCGTCGCGCCACAGATCATTCAGTTGCTCAGTGCCTGGCATCGCCTCGCGACCGCGCAAACTGGCGCCACCCGTGGCCAATGCCCAGGCTCATCCGGCTTGCCGGCCAACGCGCCCGTCCATGTCATGAACCTGATGATCAGGGCCTTCAAGCAGGGCCTGCGCGACCGTGGCGATATCCAGTGCATGTGCCTGCACCTGCTCATGGTCCACCCCTTGCTGCTGCAGCACCCGACCATCCAGCGCGACGTGGCACAGGCGGTGGCTGGCCAGCAACGCCTGGCCGCCTGCTTCGCCCGCTACGGCGACAGTGCCTGGGCACGCATCGTCGCCGACCTGCCGCAGGCAGGAGGCTACTCATGAGCATCAGTGCAACCATCCATGCCGCCATGCAGGAAGAGATCCCCAACAGCCACGGCGGCTGCAACGCCTGCGGGCGTATTGGCCTGCCCATCCTGCTGCTGCGCGAGGCCTATGCCCCGCGCCCCGATGCCGGGCACCTGTTTCGCTGGGCCAGTGACAGCGAAATCACCTACCACCCGATGCATACCGACCAGCTCCGCCTGTTACGCCAGGGCTACGTTTACGTTCTGCTCGACCAGGCCACCTGGCAGGCCTACGCAGTGGCGGCCGATGCCAGCTTGCAGCGGTTTCCGGTATCGCAGATGCCGCTGGGGCCACCCAGGCCATTGCCCAAAGGGTGTGCCACCGCAGGCCATGACGTCATCGCCTCGTTCATCAACATCGACACGTCGCTGTACCGCACCGCCTGGGTTGCCTTCGCCAACGATCCGTGGCCGCGCACCGTGCTCGACCGCTACCGCAAAGGCATCGCCCAGTCAGACCCGGCCACCCTCGCCCGCTTCGTCGAAGTCGACCTGCACCGTGCATGCAACGACCCCGCCAGCCTCGGCATCGCCATGACCGACAGTTTCCGCTTCGGCATGGAGGGCGTGCTCGAGTTCTCCACCTTTTCATCGGCCCGGTTCACGAGTGCTCACGGCTTCTACAGCCGTTTGGGTCGGTGGTCCGAAACCCACAACTATCTGCGTACCGTCATTGCCCGGGAACAATTGCCAAACGGTGTGCTGGCGCTGACCTTGCCCGACCCCGTCGGCATGGTGGTGGAACTGAACGCCCAGCGCACAGGTTGGGTCCAGGCCATGCAGGCATGGCGCGCGCAGCCGCAGCGGCACTTCGAGTACTTCACCTCCCAGGCGTTGCTGGGCATCCAGCAACTGCATGCTGCCACGGCCGCCGCGCAGGGCGCCGAGGCAGCTGAGCGTGAGGCACGCCAGGTCGAACAGTGGAACGACAGCCCCGTCGGCATCAAGGCGCACCTGCCGCCAGTGGATATCGCAAGGCAGACCCGCCGCTACACCGCCCGCAACCAGGAGCATGCCCGGGACCGCTTGCAAGCGCGCTACGACGAAAGCGCCCGCGCGGCGTTCCAGGCTGGCTACGACCGTGAACTGAACCACTGGCAGTCGATGATCGACCAGGTTGGCCAGCTGTACGCGCTGCACTACGCCCAGCCGGCGTTTCACCAGATCGGTCGCTTCGACTACGACGCTGCCGACCCGGTCTCGGTCGAGTACTTCATCCAGATGATGGCCGACTGCCTGGCCGGGGGCCCTAGCGAACTGATGCCCGAGGAAGGTCAGCCGCTGGGTATGACGCAGCTCGTCTGGCAGCAACTGCTGGAAGACGAGCACAGCTTGTTGTACCAGGCGCTGATGGCCAGGAACCAGACGCTGCTGCAGCACGTGATCGGCGGCTTGGCAGGCGACGACTTCGGCAAGGTCTACGACATCATCAAAGCCATCGCAGGCACCCCCGAGGGCCAGTTGCTGATGGTCAAGCCGCTGCAGGATGCCGTCGGTCAACTGCTGGCCGCGACCACCAGCGCAGGGAATACGCTCGCCCAGCACCTCAGCGAACGCAGCCGCACCCTGGTCGGCCATGTGCACCGTGCGGCTTTCGCGCTGTATGCCGGGCAGCACGTAACCCCGCTGCGCGTTTCATTGACTGTCGGCGAGTACCTGAGCGTGCTCGACGAGGCCCTGCAAATCCGTACCGATGCATTTCTGCAGCAGGTCGACCAGCAGTTCCGCGACCCCGTGGGGCGCAAGGTCCGCGCCATGGTGCTGAGCGGCGCAATCAATATCGCCGCGGTCGGTAACCGCAACCAGATGATCGACGTGGTGCTGTGGACATTCGAGAGCGCCGAGCAATTACAGGCACGGTTGGTCCAGCTGAGAACGTCGACGGCCGAAGGTTTCGGCGCGCTGGTGCGCAATGTGGCGATCGGTGCAGCCTCGGTAAAGGCACAGGTGTCTGCCGGGCTGCAGATCAGTTCGATGGCGGCGCAAAGCGTGGCCAGCGATGCAATGCGTAGCCTGCGGGATGCGGCGACCGGTACGGGCAGCGTCGGCCTGCTGCTTGCGCTGGGCGGGCTGTGGTTCCAGCAGGACAGCCTGCGCAGAAATTACCGGGCGTTACAGCAGACCCATCAGCACAACCCCGAGGCGCAGGCGGCGGTCTGGTCTTCATCGCTGGGGGTGCTGGGTGCCAGTGTTGAGGCCGCAGGACTGGTTGTTGCGCAGGTATTCGCACGTACACAGCGCCCTGGGCAGATACTAACGGCGGGTTTGGGCATCAGTATTGCGCGGTACGGCGGCGGCATCGCGGCGATGGCTGGTGTTATGGATGCCGTGCAGTACTGGAATGCCGGCCTTCGAACTGGCCGTGAAGGTGATGAGTCAGCGAACTTCTTCTACAATCGCGCAGCCGCAGCAGCAGGATTCTCTGCTAGCGCCGGTATTTTTAGCGCCTTATCGGCAAGCTCACCTCTCATCGTAATAGGCATTAGTGTTTTACTTGGACTGGCTGCCTACACACTAGCGACAAAGGCAAAAAACCTTGAGTCTTCATTGTTAGAGCTATGGGCACGACACAGTAGATGGGGAATGCCAGAAGGCCATCGACGCTGGATCGACGAACGAGACATCGACAACGCAGTTAGCGCATTCAATGCAGCAGTCATTGGTCTATACGCTCACGTTTCTATCGAAACGAGATTTCAATCCTCTCACACCGCAAAAACGCCATATTTAGCAGAAACGATGCTCAATGACGGAAATGCTGTGGCGGCAGGTTTCTATCTAGACGTAGATCTCAGTCTGCCGAAGCCGACCTCCGAATTGACGGAGTACGAATGGTATCTTGTAATAATCCCAGCACGCGTTGGCGGACCATGCCGCATCGCTGCTTATAGCTCAGGCAATGGGATAATCGAATACAATCCAAGAGCTTTAGAAGGTGTCCTCGCTGAGCCTGTAAGGCTCGATCAGCACTTTACATTCAGACCCCTCGACAGAACCATTAGCATCACTGGTTCACTCCCACTGTTGGACAACCACAACATAGAGGGGGTAGAGCTGACGCTGATCTATTGGCCCAACAGACACGACAAATCAAACTATGCAAAAGTGATAACAATGGAGAATAAAATTAATTCTACCTGGAGTATCTTCTAATGCCCCGTCCGCTACTAAACCCTCCCTGCGCTGGTTGGACGGAAGACCTTCCCCTGCCCGATGCCCCCTGCACAAGTGAGCCAGGCTTAGGTTATCAATCCCCAAATCACCAAGATCCTATCTATCTCGAAATAGCTAGAGCTACAATTGGAGCCAGGGAACTAATGGTAATAATCTCACTACCCCCGATTATTTTCACCGCATACCTACCCATCGACATATTAGAAGTCCTCGATCATTTTAATTTTGAACTCATGATTGTTAGCATTTTTTCATTAGTCAGCGGAATATGGGGATCCGTTTTTTTCATTCGAATCAGTCTTTCCCCTCCCCGTGACGAACCCATTCGTTTCAATCGGAAACGAAAAAAAATCTACGCCTACAACTTTAAATACTGTTGGTGGAACCCCTTTGGAACCTGGAAAGTCGAGCCAGTCTGCTACGACTGGTCGCAAGTGCGCGCCGAGCGCTGGTTTCAGCGTGGCCTGCCGGGAAGCGGTGCGCCCAGTTTCAAATGTGGGGTCATGCTGTCCATCGTCGCACCCGGAACGAACAATGTCATCGACCGGTTTCCCCTGAGTACCATGGGGGCGGATCAACATGCCTGGGCTTACATCTGCACTTACATGCAGCATGGCACCAGCGCCTTACCCCCCCCTGGGGAGCCGAAGGATCACAACGACGTACTCTGGTGTGAGTTCGCCTTGCGCCTGGCCCCTAAAGTGAAATGGCCAGCCGAAATGGACCTGGAGTCAAGAACAGCCCCTTGAAGTCACCCGATGCTCAATTCACCGGGCGAAGAACCTGTTCCCCCCCCAGGCAGCCGCGTGGTTGGCGCTGCGTGGTCCAGCCGCAACCAGCGCGACTTTCCGCTAGGCAACAGGCGCCACCAACCTGTACCCCACTCCCGCCTCGGTGATGATGAAGCGTGGCGCCGTAGGGTCATCGCCTAGTTTCTGGCGCAGGTGCCCGACCACGATGCGCAGGTAATGGGTATCCTCCACATGGCTGGGCCCCCATATATCCTTGAGCAACTGCTGCTGGGTCATCACTCGCCCCGGGTGCCCGGCCAATAACGCCAGCAGCGCGTACTCCTTGCGTGTCAGCGCCACCTCCACGCCCTCCAGGGTTACCCGGCGAAAGGCGAAGTCCACCGTCAACGGCCCGAAGCTGGCTTTCACTTCCGAGCCCCCGGCTTGCGGCACCTGGCGCAATAACGCACGGACCCGGGCGAGAAATTCCTGGATACCGAACGGCTTGGTCACATAGTCGTTGGCCCCACCATCCAGCGCATCGACCTTCTGCAGCTCACTGGCACGCACTGACAGCACCAACACCGGGACCGAGCTCCATTCCCGCAGCTCCCGCAACACCTGCTGGCCGTCCATGTCAGGCAGGCCCAGGTCCAGCACGACCAGGTCCGGCTTGCCCAAGGCCGCCTGGGCCAAGCCTTCGGCACCGGTAGCCGCCTCGAGCACCTTGTAGCCTTGCGAGGCCAGGCTGATACGCAGGAATTTGCGGATCTGCGGTTCATCGTCGATAACCAACAGGGTGGCGGGCTGGCTCATGGGCTTTCACTTTCGGCTGCAGGTTGCGGGGGCAGCGGCAAGCATAAAGTGATGCCGGTGCCCTGGCCATCAATGCCTTCGCCCACCAGGATCTGCCCGCCATGGGCACCGATCATGCCCTGGCAGATGGCCAGGCCCAGGCCAGTCCCCTGCCCGCCGCGATCGCCACGGGCGGCGGTGTAGAACATGTCGAAGATCTTTTCGCGCTCGCCCACGGGAATGCCCGGCCCCTGGTCGCTCACGGTCAGGCACAGCCGCTCGTCCTGCACCGCCACCCGCAGTTCCAGCCGACCATTGGCCGGCGAGAAGCGCGCAGCGTTCTCCAGCACATTGACCAATGCCTGCTCGATCAATGCCGCATGCACGAACAGCAGCGGCAGATCGCCAGGCACGTCGGTGTGCACGCGAAGCGGCGCCAACACCACGCGCAGGCGGTTGAGCGCACTGCCAACGATATCGGCTGGCGCCACCCAGTCGCGGGCCAGCTTGAGGCCACCGTGCCCCAGGCGTGTCATGTCCAACAGGTTCTGGATGTAGCGGTCCAGGCGCTCGGCCTCGTCGCGGGTGCCCTCCAACAGCTCGCGGCGGTCGTCGAGCGGAATCGCTTCGCCCAGCGCCAGCAAGCTGTCGATGCTGCCGCGCATGGCCGTCAATGGGGTGCGCAGGTCGTGGGATACCGAAGCCAGCAAGGCACTGCGCAGCTGCTCGGTCTCGCCATGCAAGCGCGCGGCTTCCAGTTGTTCGGCAAGGCGGGCACGGGCCAGGGCCTGGGCCAGCGGCTGGCCAAGGGCGATCAGCAGGCGCCGACGCGGGTCGCTCAGCGGCTGGCCTGAGCGTGGGCGCACGCCCAACAGCGCCAGCGGTTGCTCATCCACCGCCAGTGGCCACCACCACCAGCGCCCCTCCGGCAGGGTGTCGCTGCCGTGCCCGGCGGCCTGCCCGTGTTGCCAGGCCCAATCGGCGGCGGCCCGCTCGGTGGCGCTGAAGCCCTGGTGCTCGCCGCTGGCCACCTGCAGCTGGCCATCGGCAGTGCGCTGCAGCAGGCACACTTGCAGGTCGCGCCAGCCGCCCAGGTGCTGCCCGGCGGCGTTGAACACGGCCTGGCGGTCAGTGGCCACCGTCAGCCTGCGCGACAGGTCGAGCAATTGGCTGGTCTGCGCCTGGGTTTCGCGCAGCGCCTGCAACTGGCGGCGCTGGCGGGCGGCCAGGTTGCCGGTAAGGGCGGCCATCAGCAGGAAGAACACCAGCGTCAGCACATCTTCTTCGCGCTGGATGCTGAACGAGAAATTGGGCGGAATGAACAGAAAGTCATACGCCAGGAACGACAGTGCCGCGCAGGCCAGGGCCGGCCCCAGGCTGCTGCGTACCGCCACCAGCAGCACCGCGGCCAGAAACACCAGCGAGATGTTCGGCAGTGCCAGCACGCTCGACACGGCCCAAGCCAGGCCTGCGGCCATCCCGGTGGCCAGCAACGCCAGCAGGTAGTGCCGCCAGACCCACACCCGGCGCACCGCCGAACGCGGCGCCGAGGGCTGTACATCGCGGTCCAGCACGTTGATTTCCAGCCCATGGCTTTCACGCAACAGCCGGGCAGCCACCCCTGCACCGAACCAGCGCCGGTGCACACGGTCGCGCGACTGGCCGACCAGTACCAGGCTGGCGCGCCGCTCGGCCGCATGCTGGATCAGCGTGCGCGCCACTTCACCGGCACGCAGCAACACCACTTCGCCTCCCAGGCGCTCGGCCAGTTGCTGGGCCGCCTGCAGGCGCTGGCGGGCTGCCTCGTCACGCAAACGGCCGTTGTCCACATGCACCAGGCTCCACGGCAAGTGGCGGCGCTGGGCCACGCGGCTGGCGTGACGCACCAGGCGCTCGGCCTGGTCATCGCCATCCACACCGACCAGCAGCCGGCCGCGCAACGCGGGGGCTGCCTGCCCGCGCTGGCGGTAGCCATGGGCCAGGTCGGCATCGACCTGGGCGGCTGCCGTCTGCATGGCCAGTTCGCGCAGAGCGGTGAGGTTGGTTTGCGAGAAAAACGCATCGATGGCGGCCCGCGCCTGCTCGGGCACGTACACCTTGCCTTCACGCAAGCGCTCCAGCAACTCACGCGGTGGCAGGTCGATCAGCACCAGCTCGAAGGCTTCCTGCAGCACCCAGTCAGGCAAGGTTTCGCGCACGTGCACGCCGGTGATGTCGCGCACCTTGTCGTTGAGGCTTTCCAGGTGCTGCACATTGACCGTGGTGTACACGTCGATGCCCGCGGCCAGCAGCTCCTGCACGTCCTGCCAGCGCTTGGCGTGGCGGCTGCCGGGGGCGTTGGTGTGCGCCAGCTCATCGACCAGTGCCAAGGCTGGCGCACACGCGAGCAGGCCGTCGAGGTCCATTTCCTCAAGGGTGACCCCCCGATACTGGCTGCGCAGCATGGGCTGCTGCAACAAGCCGGCAAGCAGCGCCTCGGTTTCGCCACGGCCGTGGGTTTCGACCACCCCGGCCACTACCTGCACGCCCTGGCGTTGCTGGGCATGCGCGGCTTGCAGCATGGCGAAGGTCTTGCCCACCCCCGGCGCAGCACCGAGGAACACCTTCAGCCGGCCACGGCCGGTGCGCGGCAGGGTAGCCAACAACGCGTCTGCACGCGCGGAATCACTCATGTTTCATCCTTTGCTCTTGCTGGCGAGTTTCTCCAGGGCCCGGTTCAACGCCAGCACATTGACCACCGGCGGGCCGATCAATGGCCTGAGGGTGGCCTCTTCCTGCAAGGCTTGCAAGCGCGCCACGGGCAACTGCCGCGCCGCTGCGACCCGGGGAATCTGGTAGGCCACCGCCGCCGGTGGCAGGTGCGGGTCCAGGCCGCTGCCCGAGGTGGTCAGCAGCGCCTGCGGTACCGGCCCTTGCTGGGCCTGGTACAGCAGCGCCGCATCGCCCTGGACCCGCGCCACCAGCGCCGGGTTGCTCGGCGCAAGGTTGCTGGCGCTGCTGGCCACGGTGGCGTAGGCGCCTGCCGAAGGCCGTGAATGGAACCAGCCATCGCCCTGGAAGTTCTGGGCAATCAGGGCCGAACCCCGCACCTGGCCCTGGTCATCACGCACCAGGCTGCCGTTGGCCTGTACCGGGAAAGCCACCTGGGCGACCCCGGTCACCACCAGGGGGTATAGCGCGCCAGTGATCAAGGTCATCGTCAAGGCCAGGCTCAAGGCAGGGCGTAGATAAGCGTTCATGGTGGCCTCCTCAGACCAGGTGCAGGGCGTTGAGCAACAGATCGATCAGCTTGATGCCGGCAAACGGCACCACGATGCCGCCCAGCCCGTAGATCAACAGGTTGCGCCGCAACAGGTGGGCAGCGCTGGCCGCCTGGACCCGCACACCCCGTAGCGCCAAAGGAATCAGCACGACGATGATCAGGGCATTGAACACGATGGCCGAGAGGATCGCGCTTTGCGGGCTGGCCAGGTGCATCAGGTTGAGCACCCCCAACTGCGGGTAGATGGCAGCGAACAGCGCCGGCAGGATGGCGAAGTACTTGGCCACGTCATTGGCGATGGAAAAGGTGGTCAGCGCCCCCCGGGTCACCAGCAACTGCTTGCCGACCTGCACCACGTCCAGCAGCTTGGTCGGGTCGCTGTCCAGATCGACCATGTTGGCCGCCTCGCGCGCCGCCTGGGTGCCGTCATTCATGGCCATGCCCACGTCGGCCTGGGCCAGCGCCGGGGCGTCGTTGGCACCGTCGCCGCACATGGCCACCAGGCGGCCGTCGTTCTGCTCCTGGCGAATGCGCGCCAGCTTTTTCTCCGGCGTGGCCTCGGCCAGCACATCATCCACCCCGGCCTCCGCTGCGATGGCAGCAGCCGTCAACGGGTTGTCACCGGTCACCATCACGGTGCGGATACCCAGCTTGCGCAATTCGGCGAAGCGTTCGCGGATGCCAGGCTTGACCACGTCCTTGAGGTGGATCACCCCAAGCAGGCGCTTGTCCAGGCACACCAGCAAGGGCGTGCCACCGCTCTGGGCGATGCGTTCAACCTCACGGGCCAGCGCTGGCGGCATGTCCAGGCGCTGCATGCCGACGAATGCCAGCACCGCATCGACGGCCCCCTTGCGGTAGCGGCGCTGCTGGAAGTCGATGCCCGACAGGCGCGTTTCGGCACTGAACGCCACGGCTTCGTAGTGCCCGGCAGGGGGTTCGACAACGGCATGCAACTGACGCAGGTACTCGACGATCGACTTGCCTTCTGCGGTATCGTCGGCCAGCGAGGCCAGCAGGGCACCCTCCCCCAGTTCCCGCGCGGTTACGCCCGGCGCGGCGTGCAGTGCGCTGCAACGGCGGTTGCCGAAGGTAATGGTGCCGGTCTTGTCGAGCATCAGGGTATGCACGTCCCCGGCCGCTTCCACGGCACGGCCCGAGCGGGCGATCACGTTCAACCGTACCAGCCGGTCCATACCGGCAATGCCGATGGCCGACAACAGGCCACCGATGGTGGTGGGGATCAACGTCACCAGCAAGGCAGCGAGAAAGATCAGCGGCAGGCTGCCGCCGACGAAGTGGGCGAATGGCTGCAAGGTCACCACCACGATCAGGAAGATCAGCGTCAGCCCGATCAGCAGGATGTCGAGGGCGACTTCATTGGGGGTTTTCTGCCGCTTGGCACCTTCGACCAGGGCAATCATGCGGTCCAGGGTGGACTCGCCCGGGTTGCTGGTGATGCGGATCAGCAGCCAGTCGGAAACCAGCCGGGTGTTACCGGTGACGGCCGAGCGGTCGCCACCGGATTCACGAATGACCGGCGCCGACTCACCCGTGATCGCTGCCTCGTTGACCGCTGCGATCCCTTCGAGCACCTCACCATCGGCGGGGATCATTTCACCGGCCACTACACGCACCACATCGTCTTTGCGCAAGGCGCCGGCAGCTACCGTTTCATAGTGGCCGTCACGCTGACGGCGCTGGGCGGTCAAGCCTTGGCTGCCGGCCTTGAGGCTGTCGGCGCGGGCTTTACCGCGCCCTTCGGCAAGGGCTTCGGCAAAGTTGGCGAACAACACGGTGAACCACAGCCACAGGGCAATCTGCACGGCCACGCCGCGGCTGACGCCACTGCCAGGGGCAAAACACAGTACCGTGGTCAGCAGCGCCGTCACCGCCACCACCAGCATGACCGGCGAGCGCTGCAACTGGCGTGGGTCGAGCTTGACCAAGGCCTGTACCAGCGCTGGGCGCCACAGCGCCGCAAACCGGGTCTGGTCTTTGGCACTGTGCCGGGCTTTCATTTCAGGAATGGGCATATTCATGGTCGATCCTCAAAAACCCAGGCTCAAATGTTCGGCGATCGGCCCAAGGGCCAAGGTCGGCAAAAATGTCAGGCCACCGACCAGCAGGATGGTCACCAGCAGCAGGCCGGTGAACAGCGGGCCGTGGGTGGGGAAGCTGTTGACTCCAAGGGGCGCGGTCCTCTTGGCCGCCAGGCTGCCGGCCAAGGCCAGTACCGGCAGGATGTAGCCGAAGCGGCCGATCAGCATGGCCAAGCCGATCATCAGGTTGTGGTACACCGTGTTGGCACCGAACCCGGCGAACGCCGAGCCGTTGTTGGCGGCACCCGAGGTGTAGGCGTACAGCAGTTGGCTGAAACCATGCGCCCCCGGGTTGCTGACCGCCCCCGCCGGGCCGGGCAGGCTGGCAGCGATGGCGCCAAGCACCAGCACACCCAGCGGCATCACCAGCAGCGTGGCCACCAGCAACTGCACCTCACGGGCCTGCAGCTTCTTGCCCAGGTACTCCGGCGTACGACCAATCATCAGCCCGGCCAGGAACACGGCGATCAACACGAACAGCAACATGCCGTACAGCCCTGCGCCGACACCGCCAAAAATCACCTCACCGACCATCATGTTGACCATCGCCACCATGCCAGTCAGCGGGTTGAGGCTGTCGTGCATGGCATTGACCGAGCCATTGGATGCGGCAGTGGTGGTCACGGTCCACAGCACCGAAGCGGTAGTCCCGAAGCGGCTTTCCTTGCCTTCCATGGGGCCGCTCTGCTGGACCTGTTCGCCTGCAAGCGCCGGGTTGGGCTGGTGCTCGGCCCACAGCGCCGTGCTGCCGCCAATCAGGAACAATGCGAGCATGCAGGCAAGGATGGCGCGGCTCTGGCGCAGGTCCTTGACGTAGTGGCCGAAGGTGAACACCAGGGCCGCCGGAATGAGGATGATCGATGCCACCTCGAACAGGTTGCTCCAGGCCGTGGGGTTCTCGAACGGGTGCGCCGAGTTCACGCCGAAAAAACCGCCGCCGTTGGTCCCCAACTGCTTGATGGCGATCTGGCTGGCGGCCGGGCCCAACGGGATGCTCTGGTCGGCACCTTGCAGGGTCAACGCGTGGGCATAGTCGGCAAAGGTCTGCGGCACGCCCTGCCATACCAGCAACAGCGCCAGCAACAGGCACAACGGCAGCAAACCGTAAAGGGTGGCGCGGGTCATGTCGGCCCAGAAGTTGCCCAGCGTTGCGCTGCTACGCCGGGCAATACCGCGGCACAGCGCGACCAGCACGGCCAGGCCCGTGGCGGCGCTGACGAAGTTCTGCACCGTCAGGCCAAGCATCTGGCTCAGGTAGCTGACCGACGCCTCGCCGCTGTAAGCCTGCCAGTTGGTATTGGTGACGAAGCTGACGGCGGTATTGAATGCCAGCGACCATTCCTGGCCAGGCAGGTGCTGCGGGTTGAGGGGCAGGTAGCCCTGCAACAGCAATACCGTGAACAGAAGCAGGAAGCCGGCCAGGTTGAAGCTCAGCAACGCCAGGGTGTACTGGCGCCAGTTCTGCTCTTGGCGCGCGTCTACCCCTGCCAGCCGGTAGCAAGCCTGCTCGACCGGGGCGAGTACGGGTGACAGCCAGGTGCGCTGGCCTTCCATGACCTTGAAATAGAAACGCCCTAGCCAGGGTGCCGGCAGTAGCACCAGGGCGAAGAATGCCAGGAGCAAGGCGTAGTCGTAACTGTGCATGGCCGCTCCTTAGCCGCGATCGGCGCGCAAAAGCGCCACCAGCAGATAAAACGCCAAGGCCACTGCCAGTAGCAGTGACAGCCCGTCGAGCATGTTCATGTGTGGTTCTCCCCGAGATGCGGCTTGGGCCGCTTTGGGGAATTGTCCGAGGAAGGGGTGTAAAGGAACGAGATGGAGGGGCAGCGAGGGGTATAAAGAATGCGTAAAGATCAGGGTGTCGAGGCGGCGGCGCGGCCCGCTTCGCGCACGCCTGCGCGAAGCGGGCCCGTACAGGCTAGTGCTGGGGCGGTTGCTCTACGGCGTTACGGCTCCAGTCCAGCAACAGGCTGTAGCCGACCGCCAGCAAGGTAGGCCCGATGAACAGGCCAATGAAGCCGAACGCCAGCAGGCCGCCGAACACGCCCAGCAATACGATCACCAGCGGCAGGTTGCCGCCCCGGCTGATCAGGTAGGGCTTGAGCACGTTGTCCACGCCACTGATGACGAACGTGCCCCAGATACCGAGGAACACCGCCATGCCGTACTCGCCCTTCCACACCAGCCAGGCGGTGGCCGGGATCCAGGCCAGTGGCGGCCCCATGGGAATCAGGCTGAGCATGAAGGTCACCAGGCCGAGCACAATGGCCCCCGGCACGCCGGCGATCAGAAAACCGATCAACGCCAACAGCGCTTGCGCCGCGGCGGTACCAATCACCCCGTTGACGACCCGCTGCACGGTGGCGGCCACCAGCTCCAGGTAGTACGCGGCACGCTCGCCCATCAAGCGGTGCAGCAGGCGCAGCACGAACGCCGACAAACGCGGCCCGTCACGGTAGAAAAAAAACACGAACACCAGGCTGAGTGTGAGTTCCAGCACGCCGCTGCCGATTTGCGCGCTGCGCGCCAGCAACCAGTTGCCAACCTGCCCCAGGTGCGGTTTGACCGAGGCCAGCAAGGCTGCCCCCTGCTGGTCCAGCGACTGCCACCAGCTGACCAGGCGCTCGCCCACGAACGGCAGCCCCCCCAGCCAGGCCGGGGCATCTGGCAGGCCGTCGACCTGCACGTCACGGACGAACGCGGTGGCATCACGGATGTGGTCGGCCAGGTTGAAACCCAGCCACACCAGCGGTAGCGCCACGATCAGGATCCAGGCCATGGTCAGCAGGCTGGCCGCCAGGGTCTCGCGCCCCCCCAGTACCCGTGTGAGCAGGCGCATCAACGGCCAGCTGGCAAAGGCCAGGATAGCGCCCCACAGCAATGCCGATATGAACGGTGCCATCACCCAAAGGCCGGCCCCCAGCAACGCCAGCAACAGAATCTGGACCAGCAGGCGATCATTGTTGACCATCGCAGCACCCGCTCAACGAATCAGTTCAAGGTGCAAGCCAGTGGTAGGCGCAGTGCCCACTTCAAGGCGACCGTTGCGCACCCCGGCCTTGATCAGCGCCTCGCGCCAGGCTTCGGCCTGAACGCCGCTGAGGCTGGCACGCAGGGTACTGTCGAGGTTCAGGCTGCGTGCCAGCAGGTTGGCCCAGGCAGGCTGGGGTGCCGCTAGGTCCGGGTAGTCGAGCTTGCCGGTATCGCGCATTTCACGCAGCACCGTGGCCGCCGTGGGCAGCAAGTCGCCCAACGGGCTGTCGGCGACGAACTCTTCCACATGCAAATACGCACGGCGGTTGCCGCGGGTAACGCTGTACAACGCAACCAGGGTGTCGGCCTGTTCTGCCGAACGGCGCAGCAGGATGAACGCCTGTTGTTCGTCCCCCCCGTTGAGGCGGGCATTGGCAAACACCTCGTTGGCCCACAGGCTGGCCTCGCCGCAATCGCGGCCCTGGCACCAGAACAGCGGGTAACCACCGTCGCGCTGCAGCGCCTCGCGGGCGCTGGTGAAGGCTTCGCGGGCGGTGCGTTCGACCGGCAGCTCGTAGGTGACCGAGCTGACCTGGCCACGGCTTTCGACCTTGTCGTCAACCCGCAGGCGGCCGCTGATCTTGCGCAATGGGCCCAGCGGGTAGACGCGCTCCTGCTCCACGGCCGGGCGCTGGTCGACCACGTTGGCGTCTGCAGGCACCGGCAGGCTGCCAGCCCACAGCAGCGGGCTGGCCAATGCCAGGCAGGCAGCTGCAACGGTGCGGATGGACAGGGGCGCGCTCATCGGCGACCCAGGCGGCGCCGTGCGCCGAGGTGAAGCTCCAGGTTGTCTGGCAATTGCATGGTTGTCTCCCTTTCAACCCGCCAAGCCTCGACACTTGTCCGGTGCAAGTCAAGCAAAGCCAAAGAAGCGATTGAAACAGTCTGCGACAAGGGCCGCGCCCTGCTCATCGTTCAAGTGCAGGTGGTGGCCACCCGGCAGTGTCATTTGCTCAAAGGGTAGCTGCTCCAGCAATGCGGTATGGCGCACCAGCATCCCGTCGGCGGCAATCACCAGTTGCGCCGGGCAATTCACCCGGCGCACGTAGGCCATGGCCTGGGCGTCGCTCAGGCGCAACGGCGAAGGCAGGGTCAGGCGGCTGTCGCTGCGCCAGCTGTAGCCCCCGGGCACCGGCATCAGCCCGCGCTGCGCCAGCAGTTCGGCCGCTTCCCGGCTTACCGCGACCATGCCCTTCATGCGCGCCTGCACACCTTGCTCGAGGGTGGTGTACACCGATTTGCGCTTGCCATCCAGGCGCAGCTGCGCCAGCAACGCCATGCCCAGGCGCTCACCGGCATCCTGCTCGGCGCCGGTGGGTGGGATAACGCCGTCGATCAAGGCCAGGTGGCTGACCCGCTCCGGCAACGCACCGGCCACTTGCACCGCAATGATGGCGCCGAGCGAATGGCCCAGCAGGGCGAAACGCTGCCAGCCCAGTTGCTCGGCCACCCGCAGTACATCGTGGGCGTAGTCGGCCAGGGCATAGCTGGCCCCTGGCGGGCGGTGCTCCGAATAGCCATGCCCGGCCAGGTCCAGGGCAACGATGCGCAAGCCGCGCAACAGCGGCGCCAGGCGGGCGAAGCTGTTGGCGTTGTCCAGCCAGCCATGCAGGGCGATCACCGGCAGACCGTCCACAGGCCCGAACAGATGCGCGGCCAGTTCGATGTGGCCCAAACTCAGGCGAACTTCCTCGACCTGCGCGCTCATGCCTGGCCCCAGCGGTCGAACAGGCCCTTGAGCAGGCTGGCGGTATCGGCAGGCCGCTCCAACGGGAACATATGCCCCCCTGGCACACTGTGATACTCCCCTTGCGGCATGCCACGCACCGCCAGGGCATGGTGGCGCCGGATGACCTTGCTGCGGTCACCGCGCACCATGGCCAGCGGCACCTGCAACTGTCGCGCCGGGGCGGGGCTGGTATGCGGGATACTGCGGTAGATGCTGATCTCGGTGGCCGGGTCGAAGCGCAGTTGCAGGCCCTGCTGCATCGCCTGTAGGCCATGCTCTATGTAAGCGTCCAGGCAGTCGGGGTCGAACTGGCGAAACAGGGACTTGCCGGCGAAGTACTCACGGGCACTGTCGCGGTCCGTGAAAAGCTGACGGCGCCCCAAGGTGCGCCCGGCCGGGGTGATGCGGTCGATGAAGCCGAAGCGCTTGGCGGTGCGCAGCAACCATTGGTCTGCACGGGTCAGCACAGGCGAGTCGAGCATGACCACCCCACGGTAGTACTCGGGGCAGCGCAACGCCGCGTGCAGGTGCAAAACCCCACCCAGCGAATGGCCTACGCCCCACACCGGCTGCTCCTGCTGCGCCAGGTGGTGCAGCAATTCATCGACCAGGCTCTGCCAATTGTCATCCACCGGAAAGCGCGGGTCATGGCCGTGCTGAGTCAGGTGTTGGACCTGATAGTCCGGCGCCAACGCGGCGAACAGCTTGCCGTAGGTGGCCGAGGGAAAACCGTTGGCATGGGCGAAAAAGATCTGCTGCGACATGGCGCCTGATCCGGACGGGAATGATGGCCCATTGTCGGCATGGCGAGCCGGTTCGGCAATGCCCGGAAAGGTCATCGGCGGCGGCTATCAGGCCATGAAGCGTGGTCGAAACTCTCCAGTGAACGGCGAAGGCAGGCCTGCATGTAGGCCAGTTGGCTCTGCAGCGCCTCACGGGCCAGGCGCTGGTCCTGGTAATCCAGCTGCAGCCGGCGCAGGGCCAGGCAGCTGGACTGCAGCAGATGGGATACCCGCAGGCAGGCATCCTGCAGGGTCTGCAGGTCGTGCTCGCTCTGTGGCCGGGCGATCGGCCCCGGCACCGTATAACCCTCGACCTTGCGCATCAGCTGGTAGAACTTGGCGTCGGCAGCCTCGCGCAGCAGGCTGTACTGGGCGAAGTCCAACGAAACGCCTTGGTCAACCTGGTCTATGGTGGGTTGCAGGTCCAGGGAGCACAGCAGCTCCCACATCGCACCGCTCATGCATCGCTCCCTGACTGCTGGTTTTCGGGCAACGCTATCAAGCAGTCGACGCGAGGGACAACTGGCAAAAATGTCAGTTGCCATCTCGGTGTATTGGGGCCCCAGGTCCCCGCAAGCTCAGGCAGGGGCGTTGAGCGCCTTCAGGGTCATCAGCCCGGCCAGGGGCCATTCCCCTTCCAGCTCGGCCAGGCTGGCCGTGCTCATGGCCGCTGGCTGTTGCAGGTGGCCATGTTGCAACAGCCCGACCAGGTTGCCCACCAGCGGCTGATGGCTGACCAGCAGCACATGCTCCAGCCCCAGCCGCTCGATTGCGCCGATGACCTGCTGCACATCGGCCTCTGGTGTGAGCCAAGGCACGGTGCGCAGTGGCTCGGCAAACCCCAGGGTCTCGTGCACCAGCGCCGCAGTCTGCTGGGCCCGCACATAAGGGCTGGCGATGATCGCCTGCAATGGCTGCCCCAGCAGATGGGCAGCGCTGCGCACCACCTGCTCGCGACCATGCGCAGTCAGGCGCCGTTCGGCATCGCTGTTGGCCCGCAGTTCGGCCTCACCGTGGCGCAGTACCCACAGTTTCACAGCTTGGGCTCCTCGTCCCGCACGGGGTGCGGGGCCGGGGCTACGGCGTGCGGCGCCTCGCCTTCCGGCGCACGCGCTGCTGGCCAATCGGCGAACGGCCAGGGTTTCTGGTCGGTATGGAAGGTGCCGAAACGGCCGATCTGCGCCAGGTACTGGCTCAGGCTGTCGCCGAAATTCATCAGGCTGGCGCTGGGTGCGCCATACACCAGGCGGTAGACCAGTTGCACCAGCACCAGGCCGCCCAACAGCAATTCAGCCAGTTGCCAAACCACCAGGAACACCAGCATCCACAGCACCCGCAGGATGATCGACTCGCGTTGGGCGCGCTCCGGGGTATCGTTCATGTACCGCTCCTTGCTCTGTTCGGCTCAGTTGAAGCCGCTGATGGAAATGAAATCGACGTCGGTCTTGGGCTCGGCACGCATCAGGTGCTCGATGACCTGGTTCAGCGTGCGGCCCTCGAACAGAATGGCATGCAGGCCCGCCACCAGCGGCATGTACACCTGCACCTCCTGGGCCTTGGCCTTGAGCACCTTGAGCGTGTTGACGCCTTCGGCCACTTCGCCCAGGCGGGTAACGGCCTCCTCCAGGCTCTGGCCCTGCCCCAGTGCGAAACCCACCTGGTAGTTGCGGCTTTTGGGGGACGAACAGGTGACGATCAGGTCACCGACCCCGGCCAGGCCCAGGAAGGTCATGGGGTTGGCGCCCAGGCTGACGGCAAAGCGGGTCATTTCGGCCAGGGCACGGGTAATCAGCATGCTCTTGGTGTTTTCGCCCATGCCCAAGGCCACGGCCATGCCGGCGATGATCGCATAAACGTTCTTCAGCGCCCCGCCCAGCTCCACGCCAAATCGGTCAGCACTGGCATAAACGCGGAAGGTACGCCCGTGCAACACCGTTTGCACCTGCTGGCACAGCGCTTCGTGTTCGCTGGCCACTACCGTGGCAGTCAACGCGTGCTCGGCAATTTCGCGGGCCAGGTTGGGCCCGGACAACACGCCGATGCGTGCCTGGGGGGCGATCTCTTCGAGGATCTGGCTCATCAGCTTGAAGCTCTGCGCCTCGATGCCCTTGGTCAGGCTGACCAGGCCCTTGCCGCGCAACAGCTCGGCATGCGGCGCCAGCACGCTGCGCAATGCGCTGGATGGCAGGGCCACGAACACCAGCTCGCTGGCTTGCAAGGTGGCCAGCAGGTCATTGACCGGTTCCACCCCGTCGTGCAGGCGAATGCCCTTGAGGTAGCGCGGGTTTTCACGATTGACACGCATGGCCTCGGCCTGGGCCGGGTCGCGCATCCATTGGCGCACCGGCACACCGTTTTCCGCCAGCAGGTTCGCCACGGCGGTGCCGAAGCTGCCGCCGCCCAGAACTGCAACAGGTTGCTGTTCAGTCATATTCAATCCGTTAAAGCCATAAAGTAAGTGGCGACCGGCGCATTATAAAGCCAAGCTGCAAGCTTCGAGCTACCGGCAGCGAGAAAAGCCTGGCGCGGCATGCCTGCAGCCAGAAGCTTGAGGCGGGTCACTGGCAATTGCGCCAAGGTCGGTTACCATGCCTGTTTCCATCCTGAGACAAGGCTGCTCTGTGTTCCCTGGCACGCCCCCTTTCCCGCGTCTGCTCATATTGACCGCCCTGCTCGGTAGCCCGGCCGTGGCCGAGGATCTGTTCATCGACAACACCGACCTGCCCCAGGTTCTGACCGCCACGCGCCTGAAACAGTCGCCGGCAGCGGTACCGGGCAGCATGACCGTCATCGACAGCGAACTGATCCGCGCCAGCGGTGCCCGTGACATCCCCGAGCTGCTGCGCCTGGTACCGGGCATGATGATCGGCTACGGCGCCGGCAACCAGCCCACGGTCAACTACCATGGCAGCAACGCCAGCGACGCGCGGCGCATGCAGGTGCTGATCGATGGCCGCTCGGTGTACCGCGCCGGCCTGGCCACGGTGGACTGGAGCGACATTCCCCTGGCCATGGAGGATATCGAGCGTATCGAGGTGTTCCGTGGCCCGAACACGGTCAGCTATGGCGCCAACGCGCTGATGGCCGTGGTCAACATCCTGACCCGCAACCCGGCCGACAGCCATGGCACGCGGATGAAACTGACCCGCGGCCAGGATGGCATCAACGACTATTACCTCAGCCACGGCTTCGGCTGGGAGGGCGGCGACATGCGCCTGTCGGTATCGGGCCAGCGCGACGACGGCTTCGACGAGAACCAGTTCGGCCAGGACTACCGCGACAGCCGCCGTTTGAACCGCTTCAACCTCAGCGCCAGTCACACCCTGGCCAACGACCAGACCCTGGAATGGCAACTTGCGGCCAAAGAAGGCAGCAATCAACGGCCCTACACCTACCAGCCGGTTTTCCAGCAGTACGAAGCCGGCAACAACGCCGACGTCAACGCCAAGGACTACGCCGGCTCGCTGCGCTGGACCAAGGAATTCAGCGCTGAACACAGCCTTTATGTTCAGGGCTCGGCGCAACATTTTGACCGCCAGCAAGTGTGGCGCGCCTGTGATGCGGTGCAGTCGTTCAGCCCCGAGCTGACCCAGCTCTGGCAACTGAACCCGAACTTTGCCGAAAGCGTGGCGCGCGGCATTGCCACAGGTGCCCCCCTGGCCACGAACGACCCGGCCCTGCAAGGGCTTTTGCAGAAAGTGCAGGAGCAATGGCAGAACGGCGGCAAGCAACAGGTATGCGGCGATGTTGACCAGAGTACCCGCGAAACCCGCTACGACCTGGAAATCCAGGACACCCTGAGCCTGACCGACAGCCTGCGCCTGCTCAGCGGCATGAACTACCGCTATGACCGGGCCGATTCGCAGACCTACTTCAACGGCAGCGTCGACGACCAGACCTGGCGCCTGTTCGGGCAACTGGAATGGCGCGCCGACGAGCACTGGATCCTGCAGGGCGGCGCCATGTTCGAGGACTCGCAGCTGTCCGGCAGCTCGCTGACCCCGCGTGTGGCGGTCAACTACCTGATCACCCCGCGCCATGGCCTGCGTGCGGTGTATTCCGAGGCCGTGCGCTCGCCCGACATGTTCGAGAACAACGTCAACTGGAGCTACACGGTCAAGAACCTCACGCCCAATGCATTCGGCCTGCAAAACGGCGAATACTTCGTCAAGACCCGCGGCCCCGGCGACCTCGAGCAAGAGCGCATGCGCTCGCGCGAACTGGGCTACAACGGCTATTTCAGCGACATCGACCTGAGCATGGACGTGAAGCTGTTCTACGACGAGATCACCGGCATGATCAGCGAGCCGCTGCGCAACAACCAGTACATCGCCAGCAACGCCAACAAGGCCCGCTTCAGCGGCAGCGAGGCACAACTGGACTGGCGCCCTACCCTGCGCGACCGCCTGCGCCTGACCTACGCCTATGTCGATGCCTGGGCCAGCAACCCCGACGATCGCCGCCTCAGCGCCCGCAACAGCGGTTCGGCCGGGTGGATGCGCGACTGGGGTGCAGGTTGGTCGAGCGCGCTGTTCTACTACGGCGACGATGCTCTCAACGCGTACCGCTACGAGCGCCTGGACCTGCGCCTGGCCAAGCGTTTCCGGGTATATGGCAGCAACCTGGAGCTGGCGGCGTTGTGGCAACAGCGCCTGGACGATGAGCCGACCACGGCAGTCCAGAACCGCTACGACAGCCGCCACCGCCTGAGCGTCAGCGCGGAGCTGGAGTTCTGATGAGCCTGCTGTTGCGCCTGCTGGTACTGTGCCTGTGGCCGCTGGGCCCATTGTCGGCCAGCGAGATCCTGCTGATCGGCGCCGAGGACCAGCCCGGCATCCGCAGCTTCGTGGCGGCGCTGGAAAACCGCAGGCCGCACGACCATGTGCACTTCCAGACCACCGCCGACTTGCCATCACCAGGCAAACTCAAGGCCGACCAGCGCCTGATCCTGCTCGACAACCCTGCCCTCGATTGGCGCCTGAGCGAAACCGCCGGGCCACCGGCCTTGGTCATGCGCGTCAGCCGCGTTCAGGCTGAGCAGCGCCTGGGAAAGTCGCGCCCGGCGTTTCTCACCTTCCTGTGGAATGACGCGCCACCGGCCCGTCAGTTGCGCCTGGCGCGTTACTTGCTGCCCCAGGCACGGCGTATCGGCGTGCTGTACGGCCAGCACAGTGGGTTTCTGCTCGAGGAACTACGCCATGCGGCACGGCCGCTGGGCCTGGAAATCGTAGCCCAGGACTGGTCCGACCCACGCGACAACCGGCCATTGCAGCACCTGCTGGGCAACAGCGATGTCCTGCTGGGGCTGGACGACCCTGACCTGTACAACTCCAAGACGGCAAAGAACCTGCTGCTGAGCAGCTATGGCCGGCAGATGGCGCTGATCGGCCCCAACGCCGGTTTTGTCCGCGCCGGCGCACTGGCCAGCACCTACAGCGACCAGGATGACTGGCTGGCGGAACTCGACCAATTGCTCGACCAGCCCCCGGCGCGCTGGCCGCGCAGCCTCTACCCCAAGCGCTACAGCGTCAGCGGCAACCAGCAAGTGGCCCGGGCCCTGGGCCTTGAACCGATCGATCCGAACGCCGCCGCCCAGGTACTGGCCGAAGGAGAACCCACCCCATGAGCAGCAAACGCCTGAGTTGGGACATTCACACCCGCACCCAGATCATCAGCCTTGGCCCCGCGCTGCTGCTGACCTTGCTGCTGATCAGCTTCTTTACCTTCGTTCGTATCCAGGACCTGCGCCAGGAACTCAACCACACCGGGCAATTGATCGCCAACCAGCTGGCACCCGCGTCGGAGTACGGGGTGATTTCCGGTAACAACGAAGTGCTCGAGGGGCTCATGCGGGCCACCCTCAGCATCCCGCACGTCCGCTTCCTGGAGGTACAGGACAGCCGCAACCACATCCTGGTCTACGTGGAGCAGTCCGACGAAAGCGCCAACCGCGCGCAGCAGGTCGAAGTGTTCCAGGCGCCCATCCGCCTGCAGCAGATACGCCTGGACAACGATTTTCTGCAACAGGGCAAAGCCAACACCCCGGCCATCGGGGACGACTACCTGGGCCGGGTGATCGTCGGCATGTCCGATGACGCGTTCAGCCAGCGCCAGCAGGAAATCGTGATCAAGGCGGGCATCCTCGCGCTGTTCGCCCTGCTGTTCACCTTCCTGCTGGCTCGCCGCCTGGCCCTGAGCCTGGCCAAGCCGATCAGCGACATGGGCCACGCGGTCAAGGCCATCCAGCAAGGCAAGTACAACACCCCCTTGCCGGTGGTAGACGACAGCGAGCTGGGCCACCTGGCGCGCCACATCAACAACCTGGCCAGCGCCCTGGAGCAGGCCAGCGCTGAACAGCAACAAACCATCGCCGAGCTGATCCAGGCCCGCGAAGAGGCTGAACAGGCCAACCGTGCCAAGTCCGATTTCCTGGCGATGATGAGCCACGAGCTGCGCACCCCGATGAACGGCGTGATGGGCATGCTGCAATTGCTGGAAACCACCCCGCTCAGCAACGAACAGGCCGATTACACCGCCGTGGCCAGCGAGTCCACCGGGCACCTGCTGAAAGTCATCAACGATATTCTGGACTTCTCGCGCATCGAACGCGCCGCGCTGCAACTTGAACACATCGACTTCAACCTCGGCGAGCTGATCACCAGCAGCGTCCAGTCCTTCCAGCACAGCGCCCAGCAACGCGGCCTTGGGCTGCACCTGCAACTGCCGGCCGACATCGGCCAGTTGCAGGTGAACGGCGACCCTACGCGCATCCGCCAGATCCTGCTGAACCTGGTGGGCAACGCGCTGAAGTTCACCGAACGCGGCCAGGTGCAGGTCGAGGCCCGCTGGCAAGTGGTTGATCGGCAGTTGATCTGGCTGACCTGCAGCGTGCGTGATACCGGCATCGGTATCGACAGCGACCGCCTGGAAATGATGTTCGTCGCGTTCCAGCAAGCGGACAGCTCGATTTCCCGCCGCTATGGCGGCACCGGGCTGGGGTTGTCGATCGCCCGCACCCTGGCCGAGCGCATGGGTGGCAAGCTGCGCGGTGAGAGCCATGTGGGCCAGGGTTCAACGTTCACCCTGGAGATGCCGTTGGCCCTGGCCAGCCAGGCGCCAGCGCCACTGCCGCACCCACTCGACCCGCCAGCGGCCGCTGCAGAGCAGAAAAAGGTGCTGTTGGTCGAGGATAATCCGGTCAACCAGAGTGTCATAGAAGCCATGCTGCGCAGCCTTGGGCTGGCGGTGTGCACCGCTGCAGACGGCCTCGAGGCGGTCGACCTGGTGGGCCGCCAGCGCTTTGCCGCGGTGCTGATGGACTGCCGGTTGCCGCACATGGACGGCTATGAAGCCACCCGCCGCATTCGCCAACTGGACAACGGCACAGGCCTGCCGATCATCGCCCTGACCGCCAACGCGCTCGACGGCGACCGCGAGCGATGCATGGCCGCCGGCATGGATGACTACCTGAGCAAACCCTTGCGCCGCAGCGAACTGCAGCGCGTGCTGCAACGCTGGTTACCCGGCCAGACAACCGCGACTGGCGATAAATGCTAAAGTGCGGCAGTCTTAAACACTGGACAGGACCTTCATCGGCCCTGAAAATAGACGTTTCAGTGCACACCTGTACTTCTTTCACCAGGTGCGCTGTGACTTTCACCACAACGCAATAGTCTACCTGTAGGCTACCGCCCCGAAGCCGTTGGTTATTCGGGTCGGTCGGGAAGATTCATCCCCTGCCACAGGGGGTTATTGAGGAGCTCGCATGACCAAACAACACGCCTTTACTCGGGAAGACCTGCTGCGCTGCAGTCGCGGTGAGCTGTTCGGCCCAGGTAATGCGCAACTGCCCGCGCCGAACATGCTGATGGTCGATCGCATCACCCACATCAGCGAAGAAGGCGGCAAGTACGGCAAAGGTGAGTTGGTCGCCGAGCTGGATATCACCCCGGACCTGTGGTTCTTCGCCTGCCATTTCGAAGGCGACCCGGTCATGCCGGGCTGCCTGGGCCTCGACGCCATGTGGCAGCTGGTCGGTTTCTTCCTCGGCTGGCAGGGCCTGCCAGGCCGCGGCCGCGCCCTGGGTTCGGGCGAAGTGAAGTTCTTCGGCCAGGTTTTGCCTACCGCCAAGAAAGTCACCTACAACATCCACATCAAACGCGTCCTGAAGGGCAAGCTGAACATGGCCATCGCCGATGGCTCGGTCAGCGTTGACGGCCGCGAGATCTACACCGCCGAAGGCCTGCGGGTCGGCGTGTTCACCTCCACTGACAATTTCTAAGGGTTATTCGCATGCGCCGCGTCGTTATCACTGGTCTGGGCATCGTTTCGTGCCTGGGCAATGACAAAGCTACCGTCACCGAAAACCTGCGCAACAGCCGTCCGGGTATCCGTTACAACCCGGAATACAAGGAAATGGGGCTGCGTAGCCAGGTTTCCGGGTCCATCGACCTCAACCTCGAAGAATTGATCGACCGCAAGGTCTACCGCTTCGTGGGCCACGCGGCTGCCTACGCCTACCTGGCCATGCAGGACGCGATCAAGGATTCCGGCCTGACCGAAGAGCAGGTGTCCAACCCGCGTACCGGCCTGGTGGCTGGCTCCGGCGGCGCCTCGACCCTGAACCAGATGGAAGCGCTGGACACCCTGCGCGAGAAAGGCGTCAAGCGTGTCGGCCCTTACCGCGTTACGCGCACCATGGGCAGCACCGTTTCGGCGTGCCTGGCTACGCCGTTCAAGATCAAGGGCATCAACTACTCGATCTCGTCGGCCTGCGCCACTTCGGCTCACTGCATCGGTACCGCCCTGGAGCAGATCCAGTGGGGCAAGCAGGACATCGTCTTTGCCGGCGGCGGTGAAGAAGAGCACTGGAGCCAGTCGTTCCTGTTCGATGCCATGGGCGCCCTGTCGACCAAGCGCAACGAAACCCCGGAACTGGCCTCCCGCGCCTACGACGCAGACCGTGATGGCTTCGTCATCGCTGGCGGCGGCGGCATGGTGGTGGTCGAGGAGCTGGAACATGCCCTGGCCCGTGGCGCCAAGATCTACGCCGAAATCGTCGGCTACGGTGCGACCTCCGACGGTTACGACATGGTTGCCCCGAGTGGCGAAGGCGCTATCCGCTGCATGCAGCAGGCGCTGTCTACCGTCGACACCCCGATCGATTACCTGAACACCCACGGCACCTCGACCCCGGTCGGTGACGTTGCCGAGATGAAAGGCGTTCGCGAGGTATTCAAGGACAAGGCGCCGAAGATCAGCTCGACCAAGAGCCTGTCGGGCCACTCGCTGGGCGCCGCGGGCGTGCACGAGGCGATCTACTGCCTGCTGATGATGGAAAACAACTTCATCGCCGGCTCTGCCAACATCGACGAGCTGGACCCGGAAGTGGCCGACCTGCCGATCCTGCGCAAAACCGAAGAAAACGCCAAGATCGACACGGTCATGAGCAACAGCTTCGGCTTCGGCGGCACCAACGCCACCCTGGTGCTCAAGCGCTGGGAAGGCAAGTAAGGCGCCCTGGCAGTAATCAGAAACGCCCCGACTGGTTCGGGGCGTTTTCTTTTGTGTGGCCTGTACTGGCCCTGTCGCAGGCAAGCCCACAGGATCAGCACAGGGCCTGAGTGCTGCGCTGTACCTGTGGGAGAATGGTTTCTGGCACGGGTAGCCGCAGCATCTTCAGCGCCTGTGAGATTGAGCGCCGCCCGCGCGGCGCATCGCGAGCTGCGGTCGCTGCTTGTATGTTGTGACTGGCCTGGCGGGAGAAGATATTCTCGTCAGGCTGAAGAAGCACTTCCGGGGAGGCCGATCGCTC